>JAYTEI010000364.1:0-5813 GCA_043735445.1 Akkermansiaceae bacterium
CTCCTTTTAGAGAAAGATAGGAATACCCCAACCTCGTGAGGTGGAGGATTGCGGGAATCTTGACCCTGGAATCTTCGTTGAATGCCACGGCTTTAAATGGGTGACTGGGTAGTGCGACGATTCGAAATTATCGCCATTACGATCTTGGCGTTTAACGACGATCTGCGACCGCCAATGACTGCCCGGTGTTTTGGCGCTTCCCCATGGCATCGACGCTCGCAGAGCACCGCTACAACGTTGTCGGCTTCGCGGAGAAAGGTCTGGAAGGAGGTGTGGGGCACGGAGGAAGAAAACCTGAATTTCTGAAAAGCTGAGATGCTGAGATGAAGAGGCTGCGAGGTGCGCGGACCTTCCCACCTGTGAAGCTAACAGCCGCAAATAGTTCGGGAAGCGAAAATTCCGGTTTTTGTGCAACGTGTTCAACACGCAGCGACCGCAGACTACACCGGCCATGGCTTCCAATAACCAGAGTGATCACCGATGCTCGACTGGGCGGTCGCGGAGAAACACTGCAATGCCAAGGCATGACCGACCATGCAGAATAAATTCCGCGCTCCAATTGGCAGAACGCTCCTCAATGCCATCGCAGAGTTCAAGGAACTGGAAGAACACTACAATTTCCTCAAATGCCAGCACGACGGCCTAGTCAACTCGCAGTTCATCATCGTCACCCACTTCAAGCGCACGATGGCCCGCGCCGCGTTCTGGCAGTGGCCCCTTAGTCGCGCAATCCTGACTTACTCGCTGCGAGCTTTTTGGAAATCCGCTCGAAATCCAGCGGAAATGGCTGCGGCTCGCCCTGCTTGCGCTTTAGGCAATCGACGGCGGCCTGATAGTTTCCGCCGGTTTCTAACACCAGCGCTTTGTCGCGTTTGAATAAGTTCCAATGGTTAGGATTGGTGGTCGGCTCGATCCGCAAGGCGTGCATGTATTTCTCCAATTCGTCGATCACCCGCAGTCCCTCAATGGGGTTTTTCGCATGGGCGATGGCGACGGCGTAGCGACCGGTGCAAGCCACTTCTGCCAAGGAAAAATGCCCGCTCGGCAGTTCGCGGGCGGGCGCGAGTTCGGATAAACTCGCGATGAATTTCCGCCGCACCTCGGGCCACACTTGCTCTTGCCGGGCTATCACCGCCTGCCAGTTTCCCGCTGCTAGATCGCGGTCGTCGAGTTCCCAGATCGCGCGGGCCTGCGCGGGGTATTGTTTCAAGACGTTGGCCATTAGCCGATCAAGGTCATGCCAGAGAAACGACCGCTTTGCGGAAAGAACGATCATTACTCCCAGCAGAATGACCACCGGGACGCGCGGAGAAACCGTGGTGAACATCCACCGCCATGCCGCCGTTAGAACGATGGCCGCGCCGAGGCAGAACCATGGCAGCCCCGGATAGATCCGGTATTCTGGCATGAATTCAGGGATCAGATAGAAGACGCGAAACAAGATGGTCGCGACGTAGAGGAACAAACAAACGCCGCACAGTCGCGTCGATTTCCGCCATGCGAGAAACCCGCTGAAAAATGTTAGTCCAAGTAGTCCGGCTGCCGCCAGCAGCGCCACCTTGTCCGGGATGTTCCAAAATTTCGCGCCGACGGGCACCAGCGTTTCCGCGATGTGATGGTCCGAGCAGAGCGCCACCGGGACCACGCTGCGCCAGGCAAACTCCCAGAACACTCGCGCAATCGTGTAGCCGTGACCGATGAAGCGCGGGTTCGACCATTGGTCGAGGACGCCGAGGCCGAACTTAAACAACCCGAGCAGCCACATCGCAGCAATCATCCCGGCGACCACTACCGGCAGCAGCCATTTTTTCCGGCGCAGCAGATTTCCTAAGCCCGGCGGCATGAACGCCAGGCCTATCACCCCAGTCGCCATCAAAGCGTGAAACACTCCCGGGCCTTTTGAAAATGCCGCCCCCGTCACGGCTAGAGCACACAATGCCAGCCATCCCCAGCGTCGTCGGTGGGGCGGGAATCTATCATCTAACTCCCAGCCGCCGTCGCGCAGAAACCGCAACATCGCCCACGCTGCGAGCAGCGAAAAAAGCGTCACCCACGCCAGATCTTGCGTCCGCACGTAGTTAGGAATCTCGCTGGCCAGCGGATGCACCGCAAACAACAATGCCGCGAACAACGCCACGCCCGCCCGCGATTTTCCCCGGAGATAATCCCGGCCGAACGCAAACAACCCGCACGCCACCGCCGTGTGCAGCAGCCAGTTCACCGCATGGAATCCCACCGCCGAGATCCCGAACAAGCGATACTGCACGACGTACCCGAGATACGTCCACCCGCTCAACGTCACCTCCCAGAAGTGCCCGCTGCGGATCACCTCACTGTCGCGAATCTGCGGCATGTCATCCATGTAGAACTGCGCGCCGAGACACCACAAATGCGCCAGCGCACTCGCCACGATGATGATCCCAAAAGGCAGCCACGGCTTGTCCCACTTTCCCTCAACCGTGTCCCCGTTATCGCGCTTCACCCCCGGATTCTAGCAAACCCAGCAGCGCTCCCGGCAATGCTAAAAGCGAGGTGGGGGTGGACCGCCCATGATCATCGCGTGAAGCGTCGCAGCCCGTAACCCGGGTTCCGCTTATCATGCCGGACAACCCAGATCCGAAGCGAATCGCCACGGATGTCGTAGAGGAAGTGATAGGGAAATCGATCAAAATTGCAGCGCCGCAAGCCACTTGAGTCGAAATGATAGAACTTCGGGTTGCCGCAGACCTTCTCAACGCCAATCTGAAATTCTGCAAAAAAGTCGTCACTCAAAACCTCCGAAACATCGGAATACTTCGCGAGAATTTCATTTAGATCGACCTGAACGCGCCGGTGAAATCTAGCGAGCATGACGTTTCAGTCCTGAAACCAACTGATCGAATGTAAGCCAGACGGTGGGATCATTCTCCGCCTCGCGCATCCGTTGGGAAACCTCCGCGTCAGCCACCTCATAGACGGGGCTTTCCAATCCGTGCAGCAGTCGCGAGGCGAGGGATGCCCGCTCTTCCTCGGAGAGCTTCGAAGCCTCGGCAGCAATATCTTCTAACTTCATCGTGGCCGGAGGGTAGGTGGCTTTGCGGGCCGTCGCCAGTAGGAAATCGTGTGGTTCCGAATCGCCTGCCCATGAGTGGCCAATGAAACGCCGCTTGCCTCACTCCATTGTCACCTCATGGGCCGGGCGGAGCGGAGTCCGCCGCTCCTTGCCTCCCCCATTCGGGTAGGTGGCGACAGAACGCTTGACGGGCGGCTGTATTGGACGCCCTGTAAATATTCACAGCCCATGAAAAACTTATCTCGCCTCATTTGTAGTTCCGTCCTGACTTGTATTTCATCAATCGTGAGTCCGCTGGTGGCGGAGGAAGCGGAATTTAACATCGGCCCGGATTATGCAGACGCGCCGGAGACCAAGGCACAGGACGGTGTGGCGAAGGGCAAGATCGAGGAGTTCACCATGGATTCAAAGGACAGCCGGATCTACAAAGGCATCGCCAAAACCCAGAAGGGCACCGTGCCTTATCAGCGCAAGGTCGCGGTTTATATACCCACGGGTCATCGCCCTAACAAGGAAATGCCATTCATCGTCGTGCAAGATGGGATGGGTTATCGCGATGTGATGTCAAAGGTGCTGGATAATATGATAGAGCAGAAGCGCCTGCCGGCGATGGTCGCTATCTTCATTAACTCCGGTGGCGGTGATTCACTCGGTAGCCAGCGCGGGTTGGAGTACGATGCGGTAGATGATACTTATTCGAAATTCATCGAGAAAGAAGTGCTGCCGAGAATCAGCAAGGACTATAAAATTAAGTTCACCAGCGACCCGGAAGGCCGCGCGACGATGGGTGGAAGCTCGGGCGGCGCGGCGGCGTTTACCATGGCGTGGTTCCACCCGGAACTCTATCGTAAGGTACTTACTTATTCCGGCACTTATGTGAACCAACAATTTCCCGAAGATCGCAAGAACCCGCACGGGGCATGGGAGTATCATGAAAATCTCATTAAGAAATCCGCCAAGAAGCCGCTCCGCATTTGGCTCCACGTCAGCGACAAAGACAACGGCTGGGATCGCGATGAAGCGTCCTTCCATAACTGGGTGATGGCGAACCAACGAATGGCAACTGAACTCAAAGCGAAAGGTTACGACTACCGCTATGTGTTTGCCAAAAACGCCGGCCACACCGATGGCAAGGTGACCCGCCAGACTCTCCCCGCTGCGCTTGAATGGTTGTGGCAGGGATATGTTACCCCATAAAAGAGTTTATCCGTGACCTTCACTTCACTTCATCCTTTTTTGGTAAACTATACTCTTTGTGGAGTCGTCGCCAGCACGCTCGCCTACGCCGATCCGGCGACGAGTTATACCAAAGAGATCATCCCGCTGCTGGAGAACTATTGCTATCAATGCCACGGTGACGGCGAGACGAAGGGAAAGTTTTCGCTAGATGGATTTAAGGATTTATCCGCTCATCTCAATGACCGCAAATACTGGATCACGGTGTGGCGCAATCTCCGCAGCCAAGTAATGCCGCCGTCCGACAAGGACCAACCTAACCTGGCCGAGCGCAAACAACTGGTCGCGTGGATCGAGCGCGATGTTTTCAAGCTCGATCCTAACAACCCAGACCCCGGCCGCGTCACCATCCGCCGCTTGAACCGCACGGAATACCAGAACGCGGTCTTCGATCTGCTAGGCGTGGAGTATGACACCCGCGAGGTATTCCCGCCGGACGACACTGGCTACGGCTTCGATAACATCGGAGCGGTGTTGTCGATGTCGCCGCTGCTGATGGAGAAATACGTGGCCGCCGCCGACGAGGTGGTGGCGCTTGCCCTGCCCGACGGAGCCGCCGCTCAGGTGCCGCGGGTGGACTTGGAGGGCAAGAATTTCAAAGTCACCAGCGACCCGCAAACCAACGCAAGTTGGCTGCCATTTGCCAAAACCCAACAGGTCCGGCTCGCTCAGGAAATTCTGTGGGACGGCGACTATCAGGTGAAGGTGGAGTATTCCATCCATGGTGCATCCGAGGCCACCACCGACGAGGCGCAGCTCCAAGTGACCGCCGCCGGCACCAAGGTGGGCGAGGCTTTATTAGGTTGGGACCAGCGGCGGGTGATCGAGCTAACAGGCAAGGTGCCGTTGAGAAAAGGGCGCCAGTCATTCGAGATCGGCCTCTCGCCCAAGACCCGTCCGCTGGCGGGCGAGCAGGAGCTTTTTCTCAAGGTGCAGCGCGTGATCGTGCAAGGCCCACTCGGCGGTGAGCAACACGAGTATGCCAAGGGCTACCGCATGATTTTCGTGGACGGCCCCGCGCCGGAGGGTGATAGCGGGCGCGAAAAATATGCCCGCAAGATCATGCGCAGCTTCGTCAGCCGCGCATTCCGCAAGCCGCTCGACGAGCAGACGATCGACCGGCTGATGGCGATCGTTAGAGAAACTTCCAAGGAGCCGGGCAAGACATTTCAGGACGGAATTAAGCGGGCCATCGCCACCTGCCTCGCCTCGCCGCGGTTCTTGTTCCGCGTGGAAATCCAGCCAGAACCTAACAACCCGGCGAAGATTGTCCCGCTCGACGAATACTCGCTGGCCGCACGGCTGTCATTTTTCCTGTGGGGTTCCGTCCCGGACGACGAGTTGCTCAGCCTCGCCTTTAACACCAAACTCCGCGCCAATCTCGGGCCGCAGGTGGACCGCATGATCAAAGATCCACGCTCGCAACGAATGGTGAAAAACTTCGTCGGCCAGTGGCTTCAAGCGCGGGATGTCGAGACCGTGGCAATCAGCGCGAAGACCATCCTCGGCAAGAAAACGAACCGTG
>JAYTEI010000365.1:0-5812 GCA_043735445.1 Akkermansiaceae bacterium
GGCGAAGGACGGCGGCGCTACCTGGATTTCCTCGGTGCCCAACTCGATCCCGACTACCGCCGCGCCTGGTCGCGCTACCGGCGGGCCTTGAAGGCGAAAAACTTGCTGCTCAAAGAAGGTCGCCCGCGCGATGCCGAGATTTTTTCCTACGAGGAAATCTTGGTGGAGCACGGCACGGTCCTGATGGATGCCCGCGCCCGCCTGGTGTCGGAACTCGCCCCGCTCGCCGCCGCTGCCCAGCGTGAAATCAGCGGCAAGGACGAGCCGCTGACCCTGCACTACCTCCCCGCCAGCGGCCCAGATCTGCGAGAGTCATTGCTGTTAGCTCGCGAGCGGGAAACTCGCTTGCGCCAAGCCGTCGTCGGCCCGCACCGCGACGAACTCGACCTCCGCCTCCACGGCATGACCGCCGCAGACTTCGCCAGCGAGGGCCAACAACGCACCCTCGCCCTCGCCCTCAAGCTCGCCCAAGGCAAACTGCTGGAACGCCGCGGCGGCAAGCTGCCGATCTATCTGATGGACGATATCTTCGGCGAGCTCGATCCCAGCCGCCGCAACGCGCTGATGAACCACCTGCCGGCGCTCGCCCAAAAGTGGATCACCACCACCCATCTCGGTTGGTTGAAGGAAACGCCCGCACTCGGAGAGATCGCGCGTTTCAAGGTAAGCGACGGCAAGGTGACGGGCAACTGATCAATGCTCCACAAGCTCTCGCAGTAAAACCCGATGTTGCTCACGCCGGAGCAAGTGCATCGTCTGCACGCAATCGGGCTGGAAGATCATGGTGCTTCGCCGGCTGTCCGGGATGCGGGCTTGATAGAATCCGCTCTGGCATCCGCGCAGAACACCTTCCTCTACGGCGGCGGAGATGATTTCGAAGTGGCGGCAGCCTACGCATTTCACCTAGCAGAAGCCCAAGCTTACCTCGACGGAAACAAGCGGGTCGGAATCATGGCGGCGCTGACATTTCTCGCCATGCAAGGATGGATACCGGCGCGAGCCTGACATTGCGATCCAAGAGCAGCTCTACTCCGCGATGATCGCCATCGCCACGCACGATCTCGACAAGCCCGGACTGGCCGCGCTGTTGCGGGAGATTTTCCGCTGAGGCCGGCGTGGAAATGGCGGTCGCGGCGGGAAATACGCGGCTTCCATGTTTTCGTGTCTCCACCCTTGCCACGGGCCGGGTGAGTGCATTGACTCCTCGCCACTCCATATTTCCTAACCGTGAAAGCCCACGAACTCTACACCGCAGTCGATCCCGCCATTGTCACCCAAATCCTCGATTGGTTCCGCGCCAACGACCGGAATGTTTACCGGTCCGCCGTCGCCACCTTGGCCGGAAACCGCAAGCTCCGCCCCGTATTCGTCGAGAAAAAGTCGATGGTCGAGCAATACGCGTGGATCCACAAAACGCTCAAACTCAAGCCCTGTGAAACCATCGGCGAGCACCTGCTGCAAGCCTACCTAATGGCCGGCCAGCAATCGCTGCTTGCGATGTTTTGCGACGGCATGGGCATCCCCCACGACGGCAAAGGCTCAGTCGTCGGCGACCTGCCAAAAAACCTCGATCCCGAGCGCCTCAACTCCACCATCGACCGCCTCGTCGATATCTTCGATCCCAAGCTGCTCACTCTCTATCTGCACTGCTTCAACATGCAAACGCCCGGCGGCTGGCCAGTGCTCACCGCCAAGATCGAGTCCGACGAGCGGCTCGTGCTGGCGTAATCTAGGAGGTTATAAGTTAGAGGTTATTGGTTAAACGGAAGAATCCAAATCTCCACTTCTAACTTTTAACCTCTAACCCATAACCTCTTCCCCATGCCCAAAGTTTACGTCAAAACCTACGGCTGCCAGATGAACGAGCGCGACTCCGAGCAAGTCGTGCGGATGTTCAGCGAGGGCGGCTACACGGTGACGGTGGATGAGAACGAGGCAGATGCCGTGCTCATCAATACCTGCTCAGTTAGAGATCAGGCCGAGCAGAAGGCGTTGGGAAAAATGGGTAACCTGATCCACAAGGGGCGCGACCGGAAACACGTCGTTTACGGCTTCATGGGCTGCATGGCCCAGTCGCGCGGCGAGGAACTTTTCCAAACCGTGCCGAAGCTCGATGTGGTCGTCGGCACGCAGAAGTATCACAAGGTTTTCGAATACGTGGACCGCATCCTCCAGCGGCGGTTAGAGGCGCGGATGGACGACCCGGCATTTTCGCTGCGCGGCACCACCGTCTGCGACACCGCCGAGGAAGAAGGCTCGCAAAACACCATCCGCGACCACATTCCCAAGGCCCACGAAGCGTCGGCCTTCGTCTCGATCATGCAGGGCTGCAACATGCGCTGCTCATTCTGCATCGTCCCGGACACGCGCGGCAAGGAACGCGGGCGACCGATCTCCGAAATCGTTGGCGAAGTCCGCCACCTCGCTGCCCATGGGGTGAAGGAGATCACTTTGTTAGGGCAAATCGTGAATCTTTACGGCCGCACTGAGTTTCCGAAAATCGACGGCAAGTCGCCGTTCGTGCAGTTGCTAGAAGCCGTGCATGAAGTGGCGGGCATCGAGCGCATCCGTTTCACCTCGCCGCATCCCATCGGTTACCGGGACGACCTCGTCGCCGCTTTCACCTATCTGCCGAAACTCTGTCCGCACATCCATTTCCCGATGCAGAGCGGCTCCGATAGAATTCTGCGGGAAATGCGCAGGCCTTACAAGAACGCCAAGTTCGTAGAGATCTGCGAGAAAATGAAAGCTGCTAGACCCGGCCTCGCGATCACCACCGACATGATCGTCGGTTTCCCCGGCGAGACGGAGGAGGATTTCCAGGCGACCATCGACACCGTCGAGCACCTCAAGTTCGACAACGCGTTTGTCTTCCGCTACTCGAAGCGCCGCAACACGCCTGCCGCCGAAATGCCCGGCCAGCTCGACGAAGCCGTGAAGGAAGAACGCAACCAGCGCTTGTTAGCGGTGGTCGATCGCCTCGCCATCGCCAGCAACGCCGCCATCGTCGGCAGCCGCCAGCAAGTCCTCTGCGAAGGCCCGTCGAAGAACAATGCCGCCCGGCTAACAGGCCGCACTCCGCACAACAAGATCGTCATCTTCGACGGCGACCCAGCCCGGCTCACAGGCCAGCTTCTCGACATCCAGATCGAGCAATCCACGGGTTTCACGCTGTTTGGGACGGCGTGTCTGGAAGGCTGAAGACCGGAAAAGTAGTCCAGGACTTCAGTCCGTTCTTCATTCTCCGGCGGACTGAAGTCCACGACTACTTTTGAGGAATCCCGCTTGCGATGGGCGGCGGGACGGAAAGAATCCGGCGACGCGACGCGTTTTCCCAAACCATGACCCAATTCCGCCCGTGCATCGACCTCCACCAAGGCAAGGTCAAACAAATCGTCGGCGGCAGTTTGCGCGACGGCGGCGCGGGGCCGACTGAGAATTTTGTATCAGACCGACCGGCTGGCTGGTTCGCGGAAACTTTCAAAAGCGACCGACTCACAGGCGGGCACCTGATCAAGCTCGGCCCGGGAAATGATCTCGCCGCGCGGGAAGCGCTGGCGGCTTACCCCGGCGGATTGCAGCTCGGCGGCGGAATTCATCAAGGCAACGCGGCTGAGTGGTTAGAAACGGGTGCGAGCCATGTGATCGTGACATCGGCGTTGTTTGACGCGGATGGAAAATTTCTCGAAGACACCCTGCGCTCGTTAGTGCGGGAGATCGGCAAAGACAAGCTGGTGATCGATCTATCATGCCGCCGCACAGCCGCCGGCTGGACGGTGGCGATGAACCGTTGGCAAACGCTGACCGAGCTAACAGTCGATCACCCCACGCTCGACCGCCTAGCGCCCTTTTGCGATGAGTTTCTGATCCACGCGGCGGATGTCGAAGGACTGTGCCGGGGGATCGACGCAGAATTAGTCGAGCTGCTAGGCCGTTGGGGAAAATCCCCGGTGACCTACGCCGGCGGCGCGGCGACGATGGCGGATCTGTTACTCGTCGAGCAAGCCGGACGCGGCACGGTGGACGTGACGGTGGGCAGCGCGCTGGATCTTTTCGGCGGCACCGGCCTCATCTACAAAGATCTGGTGGCGTGGAACCGGCGGCTGGCGTGAGCGTCCAGAGATTGAAGAGGTATCTATGCCGTTTTGAAATGTAGTCGAGGACTTCAGTCCAGACGGGTTTGGAATCGAGGACGGACTGAATTCCAATGCCTGTAAGGATTGGCCGAATTCTAACACCAACGGTGCTAAGTCCTCCAGCCCGGGGTTAGCGTGAGGAACGCGTTGCGCGGGTAGCCGAATTCAAAGAGGGCGTAACAGAAACTCGTGAGCTGAAAGCAGGAGCGTCGATCTCCGAACCGCCCCGGACCATGGCAGGCCAATGAGGGTGGTTTGCCTCGGCTCATTGGCGGTTCATGGGCACGGCGGAACGGAGTCCGCCGCTCCTTGGGGCCCATCACTGGCAGTTGCACCCAGTGGCCGGGAATCCATACGCTTCGATCCACTTTCACGGCGAGCGGGTCTTGGGAAAACGCTGAAAAGCTGAAATGGGGAGGCGTTGGATTTTTGTGCCCAGCGTTCCTCAGCGCCGGGGCGGTTTTTGAGGAGGGGCGCGAAGTATTTTCCCACCTCGCGTGGATCCAGAAAGCGCGCCGGGTGGGGCTTCGGGCCATCACCGGTGGGGAGGTCAATTTCCGCCAGAGATCGAGGCTTGGATGCGGAGGCGTGGGACCGGCAGTTTGCCGAGGATGTTTCGGCAGGCCGACTGGATTCGTTGGCAGACGAGGCGATTCGCAATTCGACATGCGGACAAAAATGTCCGCACCCCCTATTGTTGGCCGATCACGCTCTTCACCGCTTCTCCGGTGCAGGGAGAGGGGAGAATGAAATCCTTTTCCTTTCCGAACGCTCTAACCGCATCGCGGATGGCCTCCCTAACCGAGATGGCTAACATCAGCGGCGGCTCGCCGACGGCTTTGCTGCCGTGGATGGTGTGCGGTTGCGTGGCCTCGGTGAGGAGGGCGACGCGGAAGTCCGGCGGGCAGTCGCTGAAGGCGGGGATGGCGTAGGTGCTGGCGCTGTGGGTGAGGAGTTTGCCTTCGAGGTTCCATTTGAGTTCCTCTGAGGTGAGCCAGCCCATGCCTTGGACGAAGCCGCCTTCGATCTGGCCGCGGTCGATGGCGGGGTTGAGCGAGTCGCCGACGTCATGCAGGATATCGACGCGGCGGACGTGGGAGATGCCGGTGTAGCCGTCGATTTCCACTTCACTAACAGCGGCACCGAAGGCGTAGTAGTGGAACGGTTTGCCCTTGCCGACTGCCCAGTCCCATTCGAGGTCGGGCGTGGCGTAGAAACCGGCGGCGGAGAGCTGGATGCGGCGGGTGTAGGCGAGGGTGGTGAGCGTTGCGAAAGGGATGGAAATTCCGGAGGAGCCTTGGACCTGGCCGTCGCCGAAGTTCACGTCGCTCTCGGAGCAGTTTAAAATTTCGACGGCGAGTGGGATGAGCCGTTCGCGGAGCTGTCGGCAGGCGTCGGCGACGGCCATGCCGTTGAGGTCGGAGCCGGAGCTGGCGGCGGTGGCGGAGGTGTTGGGAATCTTGTCGGTGCGGGTGTGCATCAGCCGGATGCTGCTAACGGGCAGGCCGAGTTCGCGCATGGCGATGCCGAGGATCTTGGTGTGGAGGCCTTGGCCCATTTCGGTGCCACCGTGATTCACCTGCACCGAGCCGTCGGCGTAAATGAGCACGAGCGCTCCGGCTTGGTTGTAATGTTTCAGCGTGAAGCTAATGCCAAATTTCACCGGAGTCATGGCG
>JAYTEI010000366.1:0-2607 GCA_043735445.1 Akkermansiaceae bacterium
AGCCCGGACTAACATGAGCGAGGATCAAGAACTCACCCGGATCGTCGCCGTCATCAACTACCGCAAAGGCGATTTCAAATATGCCGCTCAGCTTCTAGCCGAACTCGCAACCAAGCGGCCACTCGTCCCCGCCGAACTGCTCGTTCTCGGCTTGTCGCTTGCAAATTCCAATCAGCCCGAGAAGGCCCGCCAAACGCTGGACGAAGCCCTCAAATCCGGATTGTCAGACAAAGATGTGGAGCAAGCCAAAGCCGCGCTCTCGAAGCTCGACAATCCTGACGAGCGCAAGTGACCGTCCGTATTTCCCGCTAACACCTACTTGGCTGGCCCGCCCCTTCCCTAGCGAAGGCTGCCAGCAATGTTTTCTGCGAGGCGTTCTAGCAGGCGGGATTGGGCGGCGACGCTGGCGTTGTAGCCGGCGGATTCTAGCGGCTCGCGGGCGGTGAAGGTTTTAGAGGCTTTGAGGCGGCGGTCGGGGAGCGAGTAGGCGCGCCAGCCGGCTTCGATGACGGCGTAACCGTCTGTCTCGCTGTGGAGTTGGCGGATGTCGAGGGTGACCTGATAGCTGATCTCACTGTCGGTCTGCCATGGGTAGGTGCGGACATTGCCGGTGTGAAGCTGGCGGCCGAGGTTGGCGGCGGTGACACGAATAATAGAGGCCGTTAGATCGCCGGCCCAGCGGTGGTCTTCGGCCACGCCGAGTTGGTTAGGCGCTTCTTGGGTGACGAGGTTCGGGCGGTCGAGATACTCGGCGAGGGTGATAGGGCCCACGCCGATGCCGATGCCGCCGCCGGACGGGACGGGGCCGCTGGCAGTGAGAACGTAGTAGGTTTTGTTAGGCTGGGCGCAGCCAGCGACGAGGACGGCGGCTAGGAGGATGAGAAGTCGGTTCATGGAAGTTCAGCGTTTGCCTTTGGGGGCTTGGGGAATGGGATTGCCGGAGGAATCGCGGCCGAAGAGCAGCGAGTTCGGCTTATCATCAATGCTGGTCATCAAGGATTTCATGGTGCGAAGGGAGGCGCGGAGTTCGTCGAGGGTGCGCAGGAGATCGCCTTGGACGGCACCGTCGGGACCGACGCTGTTGACGGATTTTTCCAAGGCGGCGAGGGTGACCCGGAGGTCGGCAGGGATCTTGGTGAATTCCGGGGAATCGAGGGTCTTGCGGAGGGCGGCGGCGGTTTGCTCGATTTCCTTCAAGGTCTGACGGCTGTCGGCCATGGTGGTGGACGCCTCGTCGGCGGCGGTGCCGATTTTTTTCATGGCGGTGTCGGCAGCGAGGCTGAGTTTATCGAGGACGGCGGTGATCTGGGCCAAGCCGCCGGAGACGGTCGGCAAGGTGGGATATTCACCGACTTTACCCATCTCGGCGGGGAGCGCGTCCTTGTAGTAGTCGAGATCCACGAACAGCGAGCCAGTGAGGAAACTGCCGGTTTTGAGGGAGGCGCGGAGGCCACGGCTGACGAGGTCTTTGAGGAAATCGCCGTTGGGCTTGACGATTTTTTCGGCGGCGTCGGGACGCAGGAGCGAGGGGTCAATTTCTACCAGCACTGGAATGCGGGAGTCTTCGGCGGCGGCGAGGTAGTCGAAGGAAATATCCGCGACGCGGCCAATCGGGATGCCGCGGAACTCGACGGGAGCACCCTTGGCTAGGCCGCGGACGGATTGATCGAAGAGCAGGACGAATTTTAGGGTGGGATTGAAGGTGGAACCGGTGGCGGCGTCTTCGTCCTCGAAAAGCGTGAAGATTTTGCCATCGGCGACGGAATCGCCAGGCGCGATGCCCTCGGGGACATCGAAGGTGGCACCGCCAGAAAACATGGCTTGGAAGGAGGGCGTGCGGAGTTTAAAGCCATCCGAACCGGCGCTGATGTCGATGCCGCTGGTGTTCCAAAAGCGGGTATTTTCCTTCACCAAGCTGCTGTATTCCTGGCGGATGAAGGCATCGTAGGTGACGCGCTTGTATTCGACGTCGAGAATGCGGCTCTCGATCCGGCCGACCTCGAAGCCGCGGTAATAAATCGGAGAGCCAGCAACGAGTGAGCCGGCCTGCTCGGCGGTGAGGACGAGGCGGCGACCGGGGACGTCGCGATTGGTGGCAGGCGGTTTTTCAAGGCCGACGAAGTTCGAAGAACGGTCGCCATTTTGCGGGCCGGGATCCAGCTCGACGTATTCGCCTTTGAGCAAGGTTCCCAGCCCGGAAACATCGGTGGTCGAGACCCGTGGCCGCACGACCCAGAAGCGGGTGCCCCGGCGCAGCAGACTCTCGTAGTCGGGATCGAGTTCGACGTTGATGAGGACGGATTTCAAATCGCTGGCGAGTTTCACCTCCTTGACGAAGCCGACGCGGACGGAGCGGCACTTCACTTCGGTTTTCCCGGCAGCGAGGCCGTCGGCAGTGTCGAAGACGATTTGGGCAACGGGGCCGCGCGAACTGAGGTTCCGATAGATCATCCAGCCGCCGATTAAAAGTGCGAGGATGGGCACGACCCAGACGATGTTCCAGCGTTGCGCCGCGCGGTATTCCGGAGTGGCGGCGGGAGGGGTGGGTGACGTTTCGAGATCGCTCAAGGGTCTGCTTTGTTAGGGGGTGAAGGATCGATGCCGAGG
>JAYTEI010000367.1:0-5800 GCA_043735445.1 Akkermansiaceae bacterium
GCGCCTCCACGAAGCGGGCGGACTGGATGAACATGCCGCCGGAGCCGCACGCGGGATCGAGGATGCGGCCGTGGTAGGGCTCCAGGATTTCCACGATCAGCCGGACGATGGAGGTGGGCGTGTAGGAAAGGGGAATAGCGATCTTGGCTGTTTGTTCAGGAAGAAACAGGCGGGACGCCTGTGCCCCTTTCAGGAAAATCTGGCCGAGGACGGTGGGCGAGTATTCGGAGGGCTTCAGGTCGGCGGTGGTGGCGGGTTCGGTCCAATGCATCAGTTCCGCGAGGCTAACGAGCCGGAACCTAACTGGAAGGGAAAACGGCGGGAGAATAGGCAGTCAGAAGTCAGAGATCTGCTAGACCAACCTCGAAAAACACGACCGCAGCCCGCCGCGCCATTTTTCGAGGAACGCCAGGTTTCTAGCGGTTTGCGCGGCGGCTTCGAGATCGAGGTCGGGAGATTTCTCGAAGTCAGGAAATGCCGCGCACTCGGCGGCGATCTTTGTTTCTACCTGGGAAATGACTCGCTCCACGGCCTCACGGCGGATTTGCGTCTCACCCTCTAACATCGCGCGGACCAGCGCGGACTTTGCTTCATCGCGCTTGCGGATGAGCGTCTCGGCCTGCTGGGTGACCGCGCCGACTTCGGTGAACAGGTCCATCAGCGAGGGTTCAATGATGCCTCTAACATCACCGGGCGTGCCGCGCAGCTCGAGCCAATGCCTGAGCCGCCGCGACGGGCTGGAAACGATGGCGAATGCCTCCCGCAGCGCGGCGAACTCCCCTTCCCCGCCGCCGGCATCGGGGTGCATCCTCTTGCCAGCTTCGCGATAGGCAGCGCGCAGGATTTCGTCAGCTAGAACAAGCGCGGGTGGGAGCCCCAGGATTTGAAAAGCATCAGTCACAGGCGGAAAATCTGGTCACATTTCACCGCGCCGGTAAAGCTCCGTGCGCAAACCATGACTGCCACCCACAAGATCGGCCTGTTCGGCGGCACCTTCGATCCGGTGCATCTCGGTCACCTCCACTTGACCGGGCTGACGCGTGATGCGCTGGCTCTCGATGAAGTCCGTTTCATGCCCTGCCCGATTTCCCCGCACAAGTTAGGCAGTCCGCCTGTCAGTGGCGAAGACCGTTGTGAAATGTTGCGGCTCGCCAGTGCGGACCTGCCGTGGGCGGTGGTCGATGATTTCGAACTCCGCCAAGTAGGCCCAGCCTACTCGTATCTAACTGCCGAGGCGCTGGCAGAGAAATTTCCCGCTGCTCGTTTGTATTGGATCATGGGCGGCGACCAATGGGACGCGCTTCCCGCTTGGAAGAATCCAGAACGCTTGGCCCGCTGTGTCGAGTTCGCCGTCATCGCCCGTGGCGAGCGGCCGCAGCCTCGCGACGGCTATCGGCTGCACGTCGTTAGCGGTCACCATCCGGCATCCTCCAGCGCGATCCGCCAAGCACTGGCAAACGGCGCGGTGTCGCATGATTGGCTTGCGCCAAACGTCGCTGCATGGATCGCAGCAAAGGGACTCTATCAGTCATAAGCGGGAATCCAAGTGCCGCACGCGTAGAAGGGGCTGCGCAAGTTCGCCCACACCTAACAAGCGGATGGTCGGGATGTTTACTGAATCAACAATGCATAGAGCGACTCTTGTCGGATGCTCGGCCTTCTCTATCATCACTGCCATTATGACTCCCGCAGCCCGCCCGCTTTTACAGTCGATCAAGGAACATGCTTTATTGCTGTTCGGTTTGTTAGCGATCATGTGGGCCGTAGAAGTAATGGACTTCCTGCTGCCGATGGTGAATCTCGATCAGTTAGGAATTCGCCCGCGGAGCGAGAGGGGGCTGGTAGGCATTTTGCTTTCGCCGTTCCTGCATGTTGGATTCGGCCATCTCATTTCAAACTCAATCCCGTTCTTACTGCTAGGTGGCTTGGTGATAACTGGTGGACGCCGCCAATTCCTCATGCTGAGCTTGTGGGTGACCCTCGTCGGTGGCAGCGGCGTGTGGTTGTTAGGCGGGAGCCGGACGCTGCATCTGGGTGCCAGCTTGTTAATCTTCGGCTACCTTGGATTTCTCCTAACTCGCGGGATTGCCGAGCGCAGCATCGGCGGGGTGCTCGTCTCATTGGGGCTTTTGTTCGGCTACGGCGGGATGTTGTATGGCGTACTTCCCAGCCAACCCGGCATCTCATGGCTCGGCCATCTGAGCGGATTTCTGGCCGGTGTCGCTGCTGCTTGGATTTTCCGCGAGGACCGGTCGAAATAACCTTCCCCCTCCCCCAGGTCACGCGCTGGGTGGTGGTAGAAATTGGAAAATTTCCGGCCAGAATTGAGTTTGGGAATCGCGCGGGCGGATTCTAGGATCGCGCCGTGACCGGTGAGGATCTCAATCGACGATGGCAGACGGACGGAAAATTTTTCCGCGCCGGAGACCAACGCGTGCGGATGAACGCGGTCACTTACGGGCCGTTTCCCGGCGGCTGGCCGGGGTCGTTCGCGCCAGATTTCTCGCGGATGATCGAGGCTGGATTCAATGCGATCCGACTGTATGACATGCCGGACCCGCGCTTGCTAAACGCCGCGGCGGAACACGGGTTGAAAGTCTTCGGCGGATTGAAATGGGGGCAGAGCGCGGACTTTTTTAGGCAGCCCGGGATCTACACCTCGGCGGGAATCTCCTTGGCAAATGCCTTAAAGAAAATCGGCGATCACCCGGCGCTGGCTGGGATTTACGTGGGCAATGAAGTCCCCGCTGAGCTGGCGCGGTGGATGGGTCCGCTCAAGGTGCGGCGGGCGATTGAGGCACTCATCGACACCGGCAAGGAACTCGCGCCGCACCTGCTATTTGCCTATGCGAACTACCCGAGCACCGAATACTTGGAGCCGGAAAACGCTGATTTCACGGCCTTCAATGTCTATCTTGAAGACGAACTGGCGTTTCGCCGTTACGTGAAACGGCTGCATCACATCGCGGGCGACCGGCCACTGGTGATCGCCGAGTTCGGCCTCGATTCCCGGCGCAACGGGCTGGAGCGGCAGGCGGAAGTCCTCGCCTGGGCGACCCAAGCCGCGCTCGATTTGGAGACAGCGGGCATGACAATTTACGCATGGAGCGACCGCTGGTGGAACGCCGGCGCGGAAGTCCTCGACTGGGATTTCGGGCTGCTGGATCGCACCGGCAACCCGAAGCCCGCGCTCCTGCATCTTTCCATCAACTATCAACCCTCAACCATCAACCTCTTCAGCGTCATCGTCTGCACCCGCAATGGCAACAGCCGCATCGGCAATTGCCTCAACGCGATCCGCCGAATGACCGGCGGCGGCTTCGAGACGCTGGTGGTGGACGACGGCTCGACCGACGGCACTGGCGATTTTGTGGAGAAAAACTTCCCCTGGGTGCGGCTGATCCGGCTCGATCCCGGTGGCCTCAGCGCTGCTAGAAATGCGGGTGCTGCCGCCGCGCACGGTGAGGTGTTAGCCTTCACGGATGACGATTGCGAGCCGGACCGCGAGTGGATCGCCCGCCTGCGGCCGATTTTTCTAACTGGCATCTACGACGCGGCGGGCGGACCGAATTTACCGCCCAAGCCGCGGACTTGGGAAGAGGCCGTGGTCTGCGCCGCACCGGGAGCACCGAGCCATGTGATGCTCGACGACGAGGAAGCCGAGCATCTGCCGGGCTGCAATCTGGTGGTGACCCAAGCGGCGTTCCACGCCATCGGCGGCTTCGATCCGCAGTTCCACACCGCGGGCGACGACGTGGATTTCTGTTGGCGCTTGCGGGACGCCGGCTTCCGCCTCGGCTTCGTGCCAGGCGCCTTCGTCTGGCATTGGAGGCGGTCGTCGATCCAAGCATTCCTCCGCCAACAACTCGGCTATGGCCGCGCGGAGCATTTGCTGCTGGCGAAGCATCCGTCCCGTTTCTCGAAACGCGGAAACGCCCGCTGGCAGGGCTTCATCTATGGCGGCGGCCCGGTCCGGGTGATGGCGGATTCCATCATTTATCACGGCACGATGGGCGACGCAGGCTATCAGGCGATCACCAACCGGATGCTCCCATTGCGAAGCTTGGACAAGAATTTCGACTCGGTGAAAACCCGGCTGGCGCTCAAAGTCGTCGAGTTCCTGCAACCCCGGCTCCGTGGTTGGGCACGAAACCGGACGATCCTTTGCAAATGGAAGTGGCAGGTGAATCTCCCCGATCCCGGCCAAGGGGACGAGTTCACGCTCAGTTCTCCGGCCGGCAGGGAGCGCGACTATTTCCTCAATTTGCTGATCGAGCAAGGCTGGCAGCCCGCCGGTGAGACGGATCCGTGGGATCTCGAAAAGGGTCGGTCCCGCATCCTGATAGCCACCGAACGGGGCGATGGTCCCGCCAAGCGGATTCTCGTCCGCATCTGGGGACCGATCTCAGCCGCCGATCTCAAGCGATGCTACAGATTTATGGAGGGTTGATTGTGAAAAGCTCAGGAGAAAGGTGACGTAGTTCATCGCGATAAATAAAACTCCTCATCCCCTACTCCATCATTTTTGTGAATCGCTCCCTATTGTCCGCCAGTTTTGCCTGTTCCCTTGGGTTCCTTCTTTCCGCTGTCCCGCTGCACGCTGTGCCGCAATGGATTTGGACCTCCAAAGACGCAAAGGACGACGATAAAGCGACCTTCACCAAAACTTTCGCGATCAAAGGCGAGGTGAAATCAGCCAGACTCAGCTTCACCTGCGACAATGGAGCCACCGCCTTCGTCAACGGCACGAAAGTCGCCGAAAATGCTGATTGGGACCAACCCACCAAAGTTAAAATTGAGGGTTTTCTGAAACCTGGTGAAAACGAAATCCGCTTCGACGCCAAAAACAGCGGATCAGTCGCCGGATTCGTTGCCACCCTCACCCTCAAAATCAGCGGCGGTGCAGAAGAAACGATCATCGAAACCGGCCCGGACTGGCTGGCATCACCGACCGGCACCGCCGAAACGAAGCCCGCAGTCGTCGTCGCCAAATACGGCGGCGATCCGTGGGGGACGGCCCTGATTCCCAAATCGGAAGACGCCTCGTCACTTCCGGACACCACCGAGATTCAAGTCCTCCCCGGCTTCAAGGCGGAGCGGATTTACACCGTCCCCAAAGACAAGGAAGGCTCATGGGTCAGCCTCACCCAGGATCCCAAGGGCCGTCTCATCGCCGCCGACCAATACGGCGGCATTTATCGCGTCACCGTCCCGGCCATCGGCTCCAAGGAGGAAGCCAAAGTCGAGCCTCTCACCCTTCCCAAAGGTCCCGACGGCGAAGTCATCGGCGGCGCGCACGGTTTGCTCTATGCCTTCGATTGCCTCTATTTGATGAACAACGAGCTCAAGAATAAAGGTCTCTGGCGCTTGAAAGATACCAATGGCGACGACCAATTCGACAAGGCCGATTACCTCATCCCGCTCAGCGAGGGCGGAGAGCACGGTGTCCACGGCCTCGTGCTTTCCCCCGACGGGAAGTCGATTTTCTTTGTGGAGGGCAACCACACCGCCGTTCCCAAATCCCTCGCCAGCTCGCGCCTGGTGGCCACCGGAGAGGATCATTTCATCCCCCGCATGTGGGATCCGAACGGCCACGCCACAGGGATCCTCGCCCCCGGCGGTCACATCTGCAAAACCGATCCAGACGGGAAAAACACCCAGCTCTTCGCCGGCGGCTTTCGCAATCAGTATGACGTGGCCTTCGATGCAAATGGCGAGCTTTTCGCCTACGATTCCGATATGGAATGGGACATGGGCACTCCTTGGTATATGCCCACCCGCATTAACCACGTCGTCAACG
>JAYTEI010000368.1:0-2603 GCA_043735445.1 Akkermansiaceae bacterium
GATCTTGCCAAGCAGGATTAGCGGCGAAGCATTGACGACCTAGGTTTTCACAGAGCAAGTTCTGCTCCCAAGCTGTTAGGATTGAGTTGGATGGCGGGGACTTGGTAGTCGCGGAGGGCATCAATAAATGACGCTCGGGAGATGCCAGCGATTTCAGCCGCCTTTGCTTGGGAAATCTTGCCCAATTCATACCATTTGACGCACGCAGCGAGTCGAAGCTCGGCGGCAAATTGGTCCGGTCCTTGGCGCAGGCTGGAAAAAGCAGCTTCCGGCAGATCGAGGATAATCTTCATGAGGCGACAATAGGGTGGTGGTAAATCGTAAGCAAGAACCTAGGTGAACCAGCCGGATTACTTGATACTCCGAAAACAACCCGCGCACGGACTCCTAACCCTTCACCATTAACAATTCTAAAACTTGTTATAGATTACATTTCTCAATTGAAGATTGTGGCAAGGCTCGCGCTCTAGCAGAGTTGCGGAAATGATAACTGTCATGAAGATATTCCCCTTTGTTTTAATGATCGCTGAGTGAGAGGCTTCTCAACTTTCCGAAAACAACGCCTCCACCATCTCCAAACACTTCACCCCGGGCATCACGCTCAGGTCCATTTGGTTCATCACATAGGCAAATGAAATTCCAGTTTGCGGGTCGCCCATGGCGTGACTTCCGCCCGCTCCAGGGTGACCGAAGGCGAAACCCGACGGGCCGTAAATCCGACGGAGTTTGTTGCCATTTTCATCCAGCGGATCCTGTTGTGCGCCGCAGGTAAAAACGGTGGGCCGCAGCAATACCCGGTCGTCCGCCGTCGAAATGGGCGTGGCCAGCGCGTGTCTAACGGCGGGAGAAAGCGGACTGGCGATTGAGCCGATCGCCGCCTGATAGAACTTCGCCAACGCCGACGCCGTCCCCACCCCGCCGAGCGCGGGTAGGCCGGCCGACCAAGCGCGAGGTTCGTTCATTTCATGGACGGCATGAAGCCCGCGCGGCGACGAGAAGGCGCGGCGGGTAAAGGTGCCGGAGGTGGTGAGTTGTTTGTAAAATGCGTCTGCTAGATCGTCCTTGTCGGCCTTCCCCGGATAGAGCCGGGCGACCCGCGGCCACTCGCTCTCCGGCAAGCCGATCCAGAAATCCAAGCCGAGCGGTGCCGCGATAGTTTCCCGCCAGAAGTAGCCGAGCGACTGGCCAGTTAGACGACGGACCGGCTCATCCACCAGTGCCCCGAAGGTCCGCGGATGGTAGCCATGACCTTCGCCCAGTTTCCAAGCCGGGTTCTGCGCCTCGATGGCAGCCACCACCTCCGCATGATCGAAGACACTCGCCTTCTCATCGAGCACGGCCAAGCCGCACTGATGCGACAGCAGGTGGGAAAATCGAGCGGCCTCCACCGGGAATCCCGGCCAGACCTCGCGCACCGGCGTCTCTGCCGACAGCCCCTTACTTTCTAACGCCAGCAACAAGCTCGCCGCCGCCGGCACCTTCGTCGCCGAATACACTGGCACCAGCGTCTTGTTAGTCCACGGGCGAAGCTGCTCCCGTTCGCACCAGCCATGGCCTTCGGAAACCAACTCGGCACCACCCCACCAGATGCTGATGGATGCACCCAGCTCGCCCCGATCACGGAAATTCCGCTCGAAGACTTCCAACACTTTACCTAACACCGAGGGACTCGCCGCCATGCAGGGGTGTGGTGGATGCCGGCCCGCCGTGCAATCCCGAACTGCCTTCGAAGATCATCGCCCACTCCGGTTCGTCCGGTTTCGAAGACCATTCTTCAATCAACCGGAACGCCACCGCCAGCAGTGTCGGCCCCAGGAAAACTCCCACCAACCCGAACGCCAGCGCCCCGCCGATGACCCCGCAGAAAATTAACACAAAGGGCATTTTGCTGCCTTGGCTGATCAGATAAGGACGCAAAAAGTTATCAACGCTGCTGATTCCAAGCCCGCCCCACAGCAACATGAAAATCCCCCAGCCCGTCTCATTTTGGGCAAACAAATACAACGAAGCAGGCAGCCAAATCATCGGCGGACCAAATGGAATCACCGCGAAAAAAAACGTCAGCACTGAGAGCAGCACCGCCCCCGGCACGCCCGCGATCCAGAACCCCAACCCTGCGACGAGTGCTTGCGCGAGGGCCGTGCCGAGAATTCCATAGATCACCCCGCGCACCGTATCGCCAGCCACTTTAATCAAATGTTGGCCGCGCACACCTGCCAGCCGATCAGCCGCGACTGCCAGCCGTTCCGATAGAATCGGCGCGTCCCGCAATAGAAAAAACGCCAAGAATGCGCTCACAATAATCTGCGTCACCCCCTTGGTGACTGCCAGCCCTACCGATAGTAACCACGCCCGCGCCCACACCAAGAATTGACCTAATACGACCACGAAGTGCGGCGAGGCCGCCTTCTTGTCCTCGTCCTCGCTCTTCCCAGCCATCCCATCCGTCCCAGCCGTGCCGTCCGGTTGCCGGGGTGGCGCGTCTTTCACGACCAATTCATCGCCATTCTCCACCACGATCTTCGGCCGCGGTGGCGTCGTCTTCACCTCCTTGTCGAGTTGATCCATCCAGCGATTCCGGTCTTCGGCGAAATTTGACCAAT
>JAYTEI010000369.1:0-5791 GCA_043735445.1 Akkermansiaceae bacterium
CGCGATTCAGCCATTCAATACCCTCCCGCGCCCGGCGATGGCGGGAGAATTCGTGCCAGTGGATTATTTCCGGACCTTGGAGCGGGCGGAGATTTGCCGGGGTGACCGACCGTTAGAGCTCGATCTCGGCTGTGGCGACGGCTCGTTTTTGATGGAAATGGCTAGGAAATTTCCCGAGCGAGATTTCTTGGGGACTGAACGCTTATTAGGCCGGGTGCGCAAGGTTTGCAAAAAAATCACCCGCCGAGATCTGGCAAACGCGCGGGTGCTTCGCTTGGACAGCCGCTATGTGGTCGAGTGGTTGCTGCCCGAGGCGGCGGTGTCGCGGCTGCACCTTTTGTGCCCGGACCCGTGGCCGAAGCTACGTCACAACCGACGGCGCTTGGTGCAGCCAGATTTCCTCGAAGCGGTGCGGCGGGCGCTGGTGCCGGGCGGTGAATTCCTTTTCATGACCGACCATGAGGAGTATTTCCAATGGGCGGCTCAGAAGGTGGCGGAGTTCGGGAAATTCGAGTTGCTGGAATGGACGGAGGATTCGTTTTTCTATCCGAAGACCGACTTCCAACAGCAGTGGGAAAGTGAGGGCAAGTCGATGTTCCGACTGCGCTGCCTCAAGCCGATCAACGACGCTTGAGGATCATCACCGATTGATCGGCGAAGCCTTCCAGCCGCAGGTTTCCCGCAGCATCCACCCGCAGCGTGACTCCGCCCGCCTCGCCTTGGTGCATCACCTTGATGCCGCGGGATCGCCAGTATTCCACGGTTTCTGGCTTCAGCCTTTCCTCGGGCGGGAAATCGTCGTGGGACGCGACGATCGCCTGCGGGTTCACGGCGTCGAGGAAACGATCACACAGAGTCGCGTCGCTCTGATGCCGACCGGCGATGATCACATCGGCCGAGACATCTTGATGCGCGTCTAACATTTCCAGCTCAGTGCCCATCCCGGCATCGCTGGTGAAGAGCAATTTCCAGCCCCGCCAGTGGAGCCGGTAAATCGCGACCCGGTCATCGGCCAACCCGTTGCGCGAACGAGGATCGGCGACGCGCAGAATCTCCAAACGCGCCCCGTCGGGCATTTTCACCTCATGCAAATCCTTCGCCAGCAGCGTCTTGATCCCCGCCGCAGGAGCATCCTCGACCCACGCCCGATAGGCAGCACTGCGCGAACTCACCACCGGCAACAACACCTGCCGGATCGGCAAAATTCCCCACACCACCGCGCCGCCGCCGAGATGGCTGCCGTCCGGGTGGCTCAGCACCACCGAATCCGGCACCACGCCCAGCCGCCGCAACGATGGCGCGACCCGCCGCTTGAAACTGTAGCGGTCCGCGCAGTCGATCAACACCGCGCCGCCGTCTCCTCCGGAAAAACACGCGGCACCCGCCCCGTGATCCAAGTCGTAGATCAGCAAAAACGGCTGGTTTTCTCGACGTAATTGATAGTGCCCGCCGGGGATCGCGGCAAAACTCTTGGCTGTTAGCACACAGGCATTCGCGACGTGGCCGTTCAGGCGGTTCACCACTTGGGCCGCAGGCGGAGCCACCGGATAGAGCGCCGCTGCGAGCAAGGCGGCGCTGAGCAAAACAAAAACCAGCGGCACGAAAATCACCCCGGCAAACACGGAGACCGGCGTGATCAACCCGAAATGATAGGCTGTGAGTGGCGTCGAGCCGATCCCCGCCACCAGCGACACGCCGAGCGATTGCGCCACGCTGCGCCGCAGCCACAGCCACCCCTTTTGGCTACGGCTCATCAGCGTTTCTGGCAGATAGAGTTCCGGCTTTGCGAGCCAGGCAAACAAGCGCGTCCCCCACCCCGCGCCGACCGCGATCGCCGCCACCACGCCGTAGGAAAGTTGCACCCCGGGTTGAAATAACAGCCGCCCGTCCCACAGCATCGCCGCTAACAGCACCGCGCCCAGCGCGTTCAAAAGGTCCGGTCGCCTGCGGGAAACGAAGGCTCCCAGAAACACCGCCGCCATCCACGCCGAGCGCACCGCCGGCGGGCTGTTTCCCGTCAGCCACGAGTAGCCGAAAATGAGCGGCAGCAAAACCAACACCGCCCACCGCCGCGGCACTCCAGCCAGCCGCAGCAACATCCAGCCGATGCTGCCAACCATCGCCACATGCAGCCCGCTGACCGAGAACGCGTGCAGTGTCCCGCTGTTGCGAAACGCCGCCACCAGCTCATCCGCATCCGGCGGCGTCTCGCCGATGACCACCGCCCGGATCACCACCGCCTCCTGCGAATTTTCCGCAAGCCCAGCCGTCACCGCCGTGCGGAAGCCCCGCCGCACCTTCGCACCGAACGCGGCCCATCGTCCCGTCGCCACCTCACCCTTCACCCATCCCGCGTGAAAAACCGCGGCCACGTCCTGACTGCGCAACCAGCCCGCTTGGTCGAACTCGCCTGGATTCCGCATCACCGGCAGCGGGCCGAAATTTCCCCGCGCCGCCACCCGCGAGCCGGCGACTGGCAGCTCTCCCCTGCCCTCCCACCACACCGCCACCCCCGCCTGCGGGCCTGTTAGCAACACCGCCGGGGCGTTCCAGAAACTTTCTTTTCCTTTCGCGTCTTTGAGCACCCGTCCCTCCATCACCCCGCCCACATTTCCTAACAAACTCCGTTCATCACTCTTTCTCGCCTCGTTCCGCCAGGTAAAAACGCCGACCGCTAAACTGCCGCAAACCAGCCATGCCATGCCCACCCGCCAGCCTCGCAAAAATCCCCCGGCCAAGCCCAGCCCGCCCGCCACGCCCAATCCCCCATAACCACTCCGCTCCGCCGTCAGGACGCAGGCGGCGGCGACTAACGCCGCTAGGAATAACGGGTGCCGACCAATCAACTCCCCGGCCCAGCCACCTCTGCCACATTCGGATTTCCGCATGGTGGCAGTTCGGTGGGACCACGCTGCGGTTTCAAGTTTGACCGCTCAGGCCGGCGGCTGGTGGCCATCCTTTTGAGCAGTCGGCGGGTGCATTCGCGCGAGATACTCGGCTTCTTCGTCGGCAGTGGTTTGTGCCGCGCGGGCGAGATTCTCGGCTTCTTCGTCGGCAGTGGTTTGTACCGCGCGGGCGAGATTCTCGGCTTCTTCATACTCGGCATTCGCCGCAGCCGCTGCCTCATCCGCGATGGCCCATTCATGCAATTTGTGAGTGGCATTCGCCGAGTGACGAGTGCCGGGAAATTGTTCCACCACTTGATTCATGATCGCCATTGCAGAAGCACGGTCGCCTTCCACCTCATCATAGAGTTCCGCCAAGCGGAAAAGGAAATAAGCCGCGTCGTTCACCTCCCATGCCTGACTTTCCAAAGCATGGCGGATCGTCGCGACGGCCGACGCCGGATCACCCAAGTTATCTTTGTAAATCTTGGCGATTTCCACCCACGGCAGCCGGTTCAGAGGATCGGCGGCTGCGGCCTGTTGAAATGCGGCGACCGCGCCCTCGTAATTTCCCTGCGCTAGCAGCGAGCGGGCGTCGTGCATGACATCTCGCTCGATCATTTCACTGCTGTCGTAAATCGCATGAGTGGCGCGTTGGGCGAAGAACGGCAGCGCATACACCACGAAGAAAATCCCGAACAATCCCGCGCTCAAAAACGTCAGTAAAATCCCCTCAATCGTCCGCTCGCCCTCCATCGAGTCGAGCTTGGATTTCATATCCGCCACCTTGCTCTCGGGATCGCCTTTGTCCTGGACCTGAGTGATCTCTTGCCGGAGCGCTACCATATTCTTCCCCGTTCGCGTGAACATGAACCAACTTCCAGCCACGAGACCCGCCAGCACCAAATACATGAGCCATTTCATCATTCGCGAGGTTGCCCCAAGCCGGGCGCGGACAGGAAGCAAATTCTATCGAAACTTACAGCCGCCGCGCGTTGCGGCCTTCGTCGATAAGTTTCCAGAAATGTTTCGAACTCGCCAGCGCCTCGTCCTCCGCCAGCGGCATCTTCGAGCGAAATTTAAAATCCGAAAAAGTCCCTTTATGCAACACCCGGTGGATGATCACCGAGCCGTCCTTCACCTCGAAATAAAACCGGTAATCCTTTGCCCGGAAGCGATACAGCACCGTCCCATCGCGCTCGATCCTACCAAACCGCTCACCGTTTAGTTTGTCCAAATCCTCCTTGCCCACCTTGAACTCCTCCAGCAATTCGAGCTGCTCCAGCGTCTCTAACTGGGAAAGCTCCGCCGCACTGATTTCATTAAAAACGATCTGAAACACCCGGCGAAGCTAGCGAGGCCAATCCGGCTTTGCCAGTGCCAACTTGGGCATCTCGGCTCGGCCTTGTCGTCTCATGGACTGGTGAGTCCATGCACAAAAAAACCGGCCTGGATTCCTCCAGGCCGGTTAGGTGAAATGAGCGGTTCTATCAAGCCAGCGCCTGCAACTTTGCCTTGAGTTGATCCTTCGTCACGCTCGCGCCGACGATCTGGTCCTTGACCTCGCCGTTCTTGAAAAACAGCAACAGCGGGATCGAGCGCACGTTGTATTTCACCGCGAGTTCGCGGGCGTCGTCCACGTTCACCTTGCCCACTTTGGCCACGCCTTCCAGCTCGGTGGCGACTTGGTCGATCACCGGGCCGATCATTTTGCAGGGGCCGCACCACTCCGCCCAGAAGTCCACGAGGACGGGCAGTTCGGAGTCGATTACTTCAGATTGGAAATTTGCGTCGGTGAGGTTGAGAGCCATGCGCGGACCTTGGAGGCAGATTCCCGATACGTCAAGAGCCGCCCAGCGGATCGCGAGGCGGCTCTTTTCGAGGAGTTTCTGATAGCCTAGAATCAGCCGACTGGCAGACCACTGGCGATCATGGCGAAGTAAAGAACCGCGCCGGATAGAAGGATATTGATGATGGGAAGAGCCATGTTAGGTGGAGGGTTAGATTATTATTCCATGAGTTGCATCCAGTCGCCCTTTTTCGCGTTGTCGTCCGCGCCGATCCAAGTGCTGGCAGTCATCAGTTGGAAAACTAACACGACCAAAGCCGCGATCAGGCCCACACCGGAAAGGATATTTGCCATGCCTTCGCCGGCTTCTTGATCGTCGTCATCGTCCGCTTGCATCGTTGCCATTTGTGACGGCGAGGAAAAGGATGTGCCGAGCGGCGCGGTCGGAGCCTGGAGTTGCACCGTGGCTTTTGGCAGAGCCATCGTCGGTGGAGCACCTGCGCCACCGGGGCGGATCGCTCTGGTCGGGGCGGAAGTCGCCAGCCGGATCGTCGGCGCGGGCGACATCGTAGGGGCACCTGCCGTGCGCAGAGGAATGGTCGGGGCCGGAGCCGGTGGACGTGGCGGACCACCGGTCGGTGTCGGCGGGCCACCTGCCACAGGCGGTCTCACGGGTGGTGCCATCGGCACGGTGGCCGAGGGAACTGCGGGTGGGGCATCGGCCGCCTTTAAAGTGACACGGACGGTCTCCTTTTTCAGGGGGACACTTGATGTCTGCTTGCTGAGGGGGATGCTCCCGGTCTGCTTGGACGGTGCTGGTGTTGGGTTGTCGTTTTCGCTCATGCGCTCACAGGGTTTTGTTACCTTCGGAGCGGAGTAAGGCCACTTGCTTCGGCTCTGTCAAACCCCCAACTCGGGATTTCTTGAAAATCGGTGCGCGGGCTTGGCGTGCGGCTGAAATTTCCCGCCCTGACGGATTTTTGATGCTCTTTTCCGCGCACCATGATTCCTATTTCCGCAACCACCATGTCCGCAGAAAAGACCGCCATCACCCCGACCCGCGCCGAAGATTTCCCTGAATGGTATCAGCAAGTCATCAAAGCCGCCGACCTCGCCG
>JAYTEI010000370.1:0-5771 GCA_043735445.1 Akkermansiaceae bacterium
ATCGTGATTTTCGGAGCCAATGGATTCCTTGGCCGCTACCTCTGCCGCCACTTCGCCCGCAATGGGAAAGAAGTGGTCGCCATCGCCCGCAGCCGCGAAGGCTGGAGTGGCGATGGGATGTTCCTCGAATGGGACGGCAAAACACTCGGGCCGTGGACTCTCGCGCTGGAAGGTGCCGAGGCCGTGATCAATCTAGCAGGGCGCAGCGTGAACTGCCGCTACACCCCGCAGAACCGCCGGGAAATCATCGGCTCACGAGTGAACGCGACGCGGGTGATCGGCGAGGCGATCCATTGCTGCAAGACGCCACCGAAGAATTGGTTCAACGCGAGCACCGCGACGTGGTATCGCCACGCGGAGGACAAGCCGCAGAACGATTGGCTCGGCGAACCGGGTGAAGGGTTTTCCTGCGAAGTGGCGCAAGCGTGGGAGGACGCGTTCTTCAATGCCGCCGTGCCGCCGGAAACGCGCAAGCTGGCATTGCGGATCGGCATGGTGTTAGCAAATGAAGAGGCCACCGTTTACGACGTGTTGCGCAAACTCACGGCCTGCGGCCTCGGCGGCACGATGGGCAGCGGAAATCAGCGGCTCAGTTGGATCCACATGGAAGATTTCCTGCGAGCGGTGGATTTCGCGATCGCCGATCCATTTCTGGACGGCACGATCAACGTCACCGCACCGGAGTTCCCGACCAACCGAGAGTGGATGCGAACCCTCCGGGAAGCAGTGGGCACGCCGCTCGGCCTGCCGGCGACTCGGTGGATGTTGAAGATCGGCGCACGGCTGATGGGCACCGAAACCGAGTTGGTCTTGAAAAGCCGTTGGGCCGAGCCACTGCGGCTGCGCGACGCGGGATTCCGCTGGCGGTGGGGCCGCTCGGTGGATGCGGTGACGGATCTGCATGGTCGCCGAGGCCTGCAAGGATTCTTCCGCACCGCCACCGAGCGGAGCGCCGGAGCTAGAGCGTGGCTCCCCGCCGCGACACGGTGAAATCGGGCGTGAAATCCCGCAAACTACGGAAATAGTTACAAATTAGATCTCCTTGAATGTGACGTAACGCTTTGGTTTCTAGTAAAACCACCTTGTAAACTTTCCACTGATGATTTTTTCAGTTTGCGGTGGGCGGTCATGCCAGTTATGGGAGGCGTGCGTTGTTTTGCACGCACCACCAAATTAAACAGGCTATTTTGCATGATTTATCGAATCCTTTCCCTCACCTCGCTCGCATGTGTTGCGGCACTTTTCACCAGTTGCGGAGGCTCTGGCCCTAACGTCATCTCTAAATCCTCGATCCGTTCCGGCTCGGGGATTTATGCTAAAAGGGAGAGTTTCGCGCTGCCACCTGCTTCCTCGACCGCCGTGGCCGCCGCCGTCGGCAAGCCCCGCGACAAGCACTCGATGCCGGTTTACGCCTTCGCCGATCGCACTCGCATCGTTCGCACCACCGCTTACTGCTGCAGCGAGGATGACCACTTGATTTACGGCAACAAGAACGCCACCGGCACCGAGCTCCGCTACAATGACCGGGTCCGCAGTGCCGCCGCAGATTGGTCATTCTATCCAGTCGGCACCACCTTCCGCATCAAAGGTCTGCCTTATCTCTACGTCGTCGATGACTACGGCTCCGCGCTTCTCGGCACCGGCACCGTGGACATTTACACGCCGACCAAGGACATCATGGGTCTCTGGGGCACCCGCACCATCGAGATGAGCGTCGTCCAATGGGGTTCGTTCACCCGCAGTGCCGAGCTCCTTAGCCAACGCACCAGCTATGATCATTGTAAAAAAATGTTGGCCAATATCGTGCGCCAGCGTCCCGATCTTGCGAGTGTCGCGAAAAACTGAATTTCCTGAAATTTCCCAAGGCCCGGTCGATCACCCGACCGGGCCTTTTTCGTTTTCACTGGATCGGCGCGAACAATCTCGCCGCCCGGCACGCCGCCCGGAACAGGAATGGCTTGCTGCGAAAGTCCTCGACCTTGGCCACCCGGGCATGGCCGAAGTCGGTCACCAGCATGGCCTCCACCTCATTGATGAATTTCTGGTCGGTGGAAAATGCGGTGATTTCGAAGTTCAGCCGGAACGAGCGGTTATCCAGATTTGCCGTGCCCACCGCCGCGAGGCGCTTGTCGATCAGCATCACTTTCTGATGCAGGAAGCCCGCCTGATAGCAGAAAATTTTCACGCCGAACGGGATGGATTGCTCGAAATATGAAAACGCCGAGAGCCACGACAGCAGGTGGTCGCCGCGCTCTGGGATTAGGATCCGGACATCCACGCCGCGGATCGCGGCGGCTTGCAAGGCCGTCAGCACTCCCTCATCGGGGACGAAATACGGCGAGGCGATCCATAACTGCTTGCGGGACGAATTCGCCGCTTCCGCCACTAACAATTGCCACGAATCCAACGCATCAGCAGGCCCGGTCGGGATGATCGCCGCCACCTGGTTCGCCGATTCCTCACAAGTGTCCCAATGCAGCTCAGGCACAAAGTTGGTGGCCCAGAACCAATCTTCGAGAAACACCAGTTGCACCGCCTGCACCATCGGGCCCTGCATCTTCAAATGCGTGTCGCGCCACGCCCCGAAGCGTTGGTCGCGCCCGAGATATTCGTCGCCCACATTTAAGCCGCCGATGAACGCCGTCTTGCCATCGCCCACCACGATCTTGCGGTGATTGCGGAAATTGAGCTGCAACCTCGACCACCAGAACCGGTTGATCCCGAACGACCGGCACTCGATCCCCGCCGCCTCCATCGCCTTCAAATACCGCCTCGGCAGTTTGTGCGAGCCGATCTCATCGAACAGGAAATAGACCTTCACCCCGGCCTTGGCCCGCTCGATCAGCGCCTCTTGGAAGCGAGTCCCAAGCCGGTCATTCTTCACGATGAAAAAATTCACGCACAAGTAGTTCTGCGCTTCCCGGATCACTTGGAAAATCCGCTCAAACGTGATGTCGCCGTCGATCAGCAATTCTAACTCATTGCCTCGCGTGAAGGGCAACCCGCCCAAAATTTGGGCGGCTTTTTCAAATGCATCATCGTCGGGAATCTCCACCGCGAAGTGGCGCAAGCGCTTGTGCATCGTCGTCGCCAGCTTGCCTAACCGGCCATCCATCTCGCGCCGTCCGCCGACGTTCCGCGAGAACCGAGTCCGCCCTAACAACCAATACATCGGCAGTGCCAAGAACGGCACCGTGATCAAGGAAATCACCCACGCGATCGTGCCTTGCGAGGTTCTCACATGCATCAGCGCGTGCAAGACGTGGAGAATTCCTATCAGATAGATCGCCAACACCGCCGGACCCAGCCAAGTGTTGAGCGCGAAGTGGGGGAAGAACATGGGGCGACGCTAACTGCCGGATCCACCTTCAACAAGTGTTCAGGCTGGTGGTTTCAGCTTGTGAAAATGCCATCGAATCTCTTCCTCGTAGCAGTAAACGCTCGGGTAGTAGGGCTTGGCATCATGCCTTCCCAATCCGGCGTTGACTCTTTCATTTGGAAGCAGCTTGAGCAGATCCGCCATCATTTGCAGCAAGCCGTCCGGGTGCCGCAAGCGCAACGGCTGGCCCTGATAGAAAATCGCGGTGTTCCCGGTCAATGCCAGCCGCAGCCGGTTCGGCGCGGCCCAGAAGAAAAAATCGAGACGGAACTCCAGCTCGTCTTCTTCCCAGCGGTGTTTCTCAATTTCAATCGGTGGCGCACCGTCCCGGGTTGATGACTGGCCTCTCACGTTGACTTCCCAGTCGGTCTTGATCTCGACTTGTGTTAGGAATCCGCCCGCCAGGAAAACCAGATCCGTCAAGGGCCGGGTCTGGATTCGTCCCATGAAATCCGTGAACAGTAAGACCTCTCCTTTTACCTCGAACCGCTGGACGGTGAACGGCTCGTGCAGTTGCGGCAAATCCTCGTCCGCGACCAACTCCGTTTGAAAGTTCCGGTGCTTCAGCTCCGCTTGGAAGGTCGCGGCTTCATCCCTCACAAGCCCCGAAATGAGGATGCCAAACAGCTCGCGATGCAGCCTGGCACAGTCGCCGCGGGCGAGCGATCTAACCACCACCGAGGCATCTTCAAGCGAGCGCCGGTCGATGGCCTGGTCCAGGGAGACCTGCAACAGGCTGTAAGTGGCCATGGGATGATTTTAAATAGGGTGCCGGGACGTCTCGTCCGTGCGAAGGGATGAGACCTGCCTTCCCCCTAACGCTTTCTAATCAGCATGAACTCATTCCCATCCGTGTCATAACACATCGCCAGATGCGGCACCTCGCCATCTTCTTCCGCAGGCTCACGCACCAGTCCGCCGCCGTTAGCCACCACTTCGGCGGCACCGGCGATCACGTCCGCCACTTGCAGGCTGATGCCCGTCCATGTGCGTTTACCCTCGCCGCCGCCGTGAATGCCGATGATGGCACCGGCCAATTCCACTTCGGCCATGACGCTGTTAGTCTTGGTGACCGTCGCGCCGAAAACGTCCTGATAGAACTGCGTCGCCCGTGCCAGATCGGCTGCCCAGATGACGTACTTGACGCGTTCGACGAGCATCGGGTCAGTAGCTGAAAATTTCGTCGGCCTTGAAGAAGCGCTTGAGTTCCTCCTGCGCGGCTTCGACCGAATCGGAAGCGTGGCAGACGTTGCGCATCTTCGCGTCGGCATCCTTGAAGCCGAAATCGCCGCGGATGGTTCCTGCGGCTGCGACCATCGAATCCGTCGGCCCTAGCAGATCGCGGACGGCGGCGATGACGTTTTCCCCCTCAAGCGCGAGGGCGATGACTGGAGTCTCCTGCATGAAGCTGCGGACGGCGGGGAAGAACGGTTTGTCGGCGATGTGCGAGTAGTGCTCGGCGAGGATTTCATCACTGAGGTGCATCATCTTGATGCCACGGACGAGGAAGCCAGCCGCTTGAAAACGGGCGAGCACTTGGCCGGTTAGATTCTTGGAAATCGCGTCGGGCTTGAGAATAATTAGGGAAGTTTCGGAACTCATGCGGTTGGAGTTAGTGCCCGGATTAGCTTTGTGCAAGCCTTTTGGCGGATGGGAATTCCTCGCAGCTCCTAACGGTCAAGCGCGTCCGCGCGCTGCCGCAGCGCCCGTGCGGCGTCGCCATTGCGGTTCTCGGTTTCCCACAGCAGCGCCAGCCGCCGGAGCGCGGTGGCGGTCTCCTTTTTCGCCTCGGCGGGGAACGCGCGGATCGCGGAGCGCAGCCGTTCCTCGGCGGCTTTGGTTTGTCCTTGATCGAGCATGGCCTCCGCGGACTCGACGAGAAATGCAGGTTCCTGCTTGGCATCGGCGGGCCGGATCGCCTCGGCCTCGCGAAACAAGCGCGACGCCATTTCCCGCGTCTCTGGATCCCGGCGAGTGGCGACCGCAAGCTTGCCCGCCAGTGCGAAGTCCGTCGGCCGATCAAAAACCGCCCGCTCTAACAATAGCCGCGCTTGCCGTGGCTCGCCGGCGGCGAGCCATTCATCCGCCAGCTTGGCGAAGTCCTCAGCCGAGCCGCCACGGATTTTTAACAGCTCGCCAGCATGGAAGCGGGCGGGTTCCGCCCGCTCCCGCAGCCGATAGAATTTCGCCAATGTCTGATGGGCAAGTGCTTGGCGCGGATCAATCGCTAACACTTCCTGGAGCAGCGCCTCGCCCTCCGCATCCTGCTTGGCGGCGAGCAGCAGAATCCCTAACCGCGTCCGCAACTCCAACGACGAGGGCGCAGCCGCGACATGGCGCTGGAGGATGGCGATGGCTTGCTCCGGGCGATCCGTCTCGCGGAAATGGTCGG
>JAYTEI010000371.1:0-5763 GCA_043735445.1 Akkermansiaceae bacterium
TAGGTCCAGGCGTCCATGGCGTAGCTGGCGGGGTTGGCTGCGGTGGCGGGATCGACGGGTTCGGTGAAGTTGAGGGTGAAGCCGTCTTTGTTGGCGGTCATGGTTTGGATTTCAAAGGGGGTTTTACCGGTCCATTGCACGCGCTCGAAGGTGAACGGCTTGCTGCCGCGCGAGGCCCAGCCGCGGTTGGAGCCGCCGGCGAAGAGGAGGCCGGCTTGTTGATCGTAGCGGACGGGGATGATGCCCGCCTCGAAGCCGTCGAGGAATTTGAAGACGGCTCCCTGATAGAGTCCGTTGACTTTTTCCAGGCAGACGCGCTGGATTTCGGAGTCGGTTTGCTCGCCGACGTAGAGTTGCTTTTCCCAGGGGCCGAATTTGCCGCCACTGAGGTCGCAGGCGATGCCGGTGGGGGAATGGCCGACCTTGGCATGGGGAAAAATGACGGCGGGCGGGATGAACTCGGGGTGTTTGGTGCGCTCGATGAGGATGCGGGATTTGTCGGCGACGTCCGGTGGTGCGGGGAGGTGGGCGAGGGCTGCGAATTTGTTACCGGAGGGATTGCCTTGGAACGAGCCGGGCTTGAGCCATTTGAGCGAGGATGAGCCGTTCCAGACGCCTTGGTTGTCCAGGTAAAACGTATCGCCCTCTGCATTGAAACCGATGCCGCCGGGCGAGCGGATGCCGGAGCAGGTGGGGATCATTTTCCCGTCGGGAGTGATGCGCACGCACCAACCGCGCCAATCGGACTCGGCGGTGACGGAACCTGTCAGACAAAGGGCGACCCAGATATCGCCGTTTTTGTCGGCCTCGCTGCCGAAGGCGAATTCGTGGTAGTCGCCCTTGATGCCCCATTCTGAAGAGATTGTCTCGAAGGTGTCGGCCACGCCGCTGCCGGTGGAATCCCGGAGGCGGGTGACTTCTGGGCGCTGGGTGAGGTAGAGCCAGCCGGCTTTCCAAAACATGCCGAAGGGTTCGTGGAGGCCTTGGGCGAATTTTTTCCAGGTGACTTTTTTCAAGTCGTCGCGGTAAGCGCCGGAGCAGATCCAGAGGTCGCCACGGCGGGTGGTGACGGCGATTTGCTGGTCGGGCATGAGGGCGATGGAGCCGATTTCCATGACCTCGCCGGGTGGGAGGGGAATTTCCTCGCGGAGGTAGAAGTCGGCTTGGGTGGCGGCTTGGGCGAAGGATGAGAAGAGGAGGGCGATGATGAGAGGGCGCATTTTTTGGGGAAGAGGATGAGGTTCGGGCGAAATAAATTTTGCGGTCCGTGGGTTTATTTCCAGCGATAGGTGAGGGTGAGGGGCTGGCCGGGGGTGAGCTTTTGGGTGGTGCTTCCGGTTGCGCCTTCGACAATGAGTCCGGGGGGGCGGGAAATTTCGAGATCGAGCGGTGAGCCGGTGATGCTGAGTTTGCGGACGAGCGCGCCGGACTCCGCGTGCCAGGAATCAAGCAGCATTTGCTCGCCGAGCTGGACGGCGAAGGTGGGATTACCGGAGGCGTCAAGCTTGTAGCCACGGAAGCGGGCTTCCTTCGGGAGGCTGCGGGATTTGCCGAGGGTGACGACGTTTTCGCCGGCGGGCGGGGAGTTGTCGGTGCCGCGTTCGAGCCATTTGGCGGCTCCGTCCATGAAGGCTCCGGTCCACAGCAGTTCGGGGGCGAGATTATCGGCAGAGTAGGCGAGGTTGAGGCCACCGGGGAAGCCGATGCCGATGGCGCGGGGCGAGGTGCCGGCGATGAAATTCCGGTAAATCACGGGGCGGCCGTTGGCGGACTCGATGGGAATGGGTTCGCGGAGTTTGGTAGATTTGGCGGTGGTATCCGTTAGCCATTTCCAGCTTTTATCGCCGGGGCCTTTCCAGCCGATGGTGATGCCTTCGTTGCCTGAAATTTCGAGATACTCGACGCGGAATTTGTGGCTGCCCTGAGTGAGCGTGGTCTTTTTTTGCTTGGCCCGGCTGCCGTCCATGGGGCCGATACCGCCGACTTCGACGACGGATTTGCCGTCGATGAGGAGGTTCGCCGCGTCGTCGGCGTCGAGGAGGAACGCGTATTCGCCATTGGTGGGAGCTGCGAAATCGGCTTGCCAGACCATGGCGAAGGCGTCCTTGAGCGAGGAATCGGTGAGGCTGAGGATGCCGTCATGTTCTTCCTCGACGTTCTCGGCTTTGAGGGTGGAAAAATCCGGGAGGCTGCTCCAATTGCCGGCATAGACTTGGGAAATCAAGTTGGTAAGGGCGGTTTTTTCGAGCGGGAGCGGGTGGAGTTTGAGGATTTCCGGGGCGGTCCATGCGGTTTTGCGAGCGGTGGCGGCGCGGATGGTTTTGACGGTCTCCGGGGTGACGGCGCTGGCGTTATTTCCCCAAGATGAGCGGACGTAGGTGAGGATGGCGGCGATTTGGTCGTCCGGCAGGACCGCGCCTTGAGGCGGCATTTCGAGGTTGTAGGTTTTTCCCAAAACATCGACGGGGCCGGTGAGTCCGCAGAGCACGACTTTGACGGCGCGGTCGGGATCGCCGCTGAGCCACGGGCTTTCCGCGAGCGGCGGGAAGGTGCCACCGGTGGCTCCTTTGCCGTCGGCACCGTGGCAGGCGGAACAATAAAGGGTGAAAAGTTGGCCACCGTCTTGGGCGGTGAGCGGAGTGGCGAGGGAGAGTAGCAGGAAGAGGCGGTGGAGCATCGGGCTTACAAGACGTTATGTGTTTGCCGACTTTATCGTATTTCCCTCGGAGCAGGGGTGGTTTTGTGCCCATTGCGCCGGGACGAGGAGGATTTGGCGAGGCCGGCGGTGAGCGCGTCGGCATATTCACGGAAAATGGACGGGCGCATCTTTCCAGCGATTTCCCGCATTCCGTCGTAATCACCCGCTTGAATCCGGGCGTAGTCGATGGTGGAATTCATGACGTAGGGTTCCATGAAAATGACGGGGCAGTCGTAGAGGCGGTTGGCGAGGAGATTGCGGACCCAGAGGTAGGGCTGACCGGCGATGGCCCGGATGCTCGTGGATTCCGGCGGATAGACATAGGGCGGCAGGCCGCTGATTTCGGCAAAGGTGGCGGCGACGGTGGCCCCCACGAGGGCTTCTTCTTGGTGGGTGCGCTGGAGGATTTTCTGGAGCAGGGCGAAGCGTTGGTCGGCGAGGAGGACTTCCTCGTCGTTGTAAGCGCCATTGAGTAGGAGGTGGAGGTGGGTGCGGTCGATGAGGATGGGCTGGAGCGGGTCGCCCCAGGCTTCGGCATTGAAATGGAGGCAGAGGACGAGGTCGGGCTTGAGGGTGTGGTTGACGAGATCGGCGCGGGCGCGGATCTCGGCGGTGCGGTAGAACAGGCGCTCGGCGGTTTTTTGGATTTCGGCAGGAGATGCATCCGGGCGGCTGGCTTCGCGGGCAAGTGTGAGCAATGCCTCGGGGCGGATGGGGGTGACAGGTTCGGCTTTGTCCCGGATCAGGGAAACGCTCGCGCCGAGTGCTTCGAGCTGCGGCTGCAAGAGATGGGCGACTTGAAGCGTCATGTCTCCCTCGCAAACGGGCGAACCCTCGCCGACGACGAGCCAGCGTTCCTCCATCTTCGCCCACGCGCCACCAATGTGGCCGGGGTCGATGGCGATCTTGAGCCCGGCGAGCGGCTTGTCCGGGGTCGTTGGAGGCAGCTCGGCGGCGGTGCGCCAATGGCGCGGGGCGGTCAATTCGGATAGAGCGAAGCGGAGGCGGAAGATCGGGTCGGTCGGCGCGGTGCCGGTTTTGACGCGGGCTTCGGTTTCGCCGATTTCAATGCAGCTCCGCCACGCCTCGCCGGTGGTGAAGACCGTGGTGAGCAGCCGCTCGAATTCCCCGCGGGTGATCGTGTTCTGGTATATTTCAAGTGACCTCCAGTCCGGCGGAGGAGCGAGAAGCGAAAGGGCTGGACCTTTCGGTGCGGGCGGCACGAGTGGCGGAGCAGGCCGTGAAATCAGCAGCGCTAAAATCACCAACAGAGTGGTAATCGCGACCCATAACAGGAGATATCTCTTGGAGAATACGCTCATTCAGGAACTAGGATTGTCGGGGACATTTGAGTTGATTTGCGACCCGAAGCCAATAGATACACAGACATGAGTCATCTCAAAGCGATTCTGCATAGGGGCGAACCGGACGAAGGTGGATTTTGGGCGACGTGTCTGGAAGTTCCCGGAGCCAATGGCCAAGGTGAGACTCGTGAAGAATGCCTGCTGAATCTAGCGGAAGCTGTTAAATTGATTCTCGAACTGAACGAAGAAGAAGCTCTCCGCGACGACCCACACGCTGAGAAAACGGATCTTGATTTCGCTTGATGCTATGAAAAGGCGCGAGCTGATCAGGCATCTGGAGCCTGGCGGTTGCCGACCTCTGCGAGAAGGCGCGAGTCACTCGATATACATCAACCCAACGAGTGGTGTGAAGGAAGCTATACCCCGACATATTGAGGTTAAAAAGTATTTGGCACGAAGCATCTGTCGGAAACTTGGTGTGGATGTCCCCAATGGAGCCTAACGACGACCGCCAAAATGATTGATCCAAGTTAGAGGGGGCCGACCTCGCTTTCCACTGGAACGACACGAAGCAGGAGGATTTGGAGAAATTGAGTTGTCGGCAAGCGGGCGGTTGTGGACGGTTGCCAAGAAATTTTTCCCTATGCCAACGATTCGTATCTTATTTCTCGGGGACGTGGTCGGTGAACCCGGACGCAAGGCGGTCATCGAACAACTGCCGCTCCTTAAACTGTCGGAAGGCCTCGATTTTTGCATCGTGAACGGGGAAAACTCGGCGGGCGGGAAGGGGATCACGCCGAAGATCGCGATCGACCTGCTGCGAGCCGGTGCGGCGGTGATCACCACCGGCGACCATGTTTGGGATCAGCAGGAAATTGTCGATTATTTCCCGACGGAGCCAAGGCTGCTGCGGCCATTAAACTATCCAGAAGGCACGCCGGGCGCTGGCAGTGTGGTGTTAGAAACCCCCAAAGGGCGCGTCGCCGTGATTCAAGTGCAAGGGCGTTCGTTCATCCAGCCGCCATTAGAAAATCCCTATTTGGCAGTTGAAAAAGAAGTCGAGCGGTTGCGCGCGGATGGCGTGACCACCATCGTAGTGGACATCCACGCGGAGACCACCAGCGAGAAAATCGCGATGGGCCGGATGCTCGACGGGCAAGTTTCGCTGGTGGTGGGAACTCACACTCATGTGCAAACTGCGGATGAGAGTATTTTCCCCGGCGGCACTGGTTACCTCACGGATGCAGGGATGTGCGGCCCCGAGGAATCCGTGCTGGGACGCAGCATCGAGTCCGTCATTTGGCGGTTTAAATCGGGAATGCCGACACGTTTCCCAATCGCCAAGGGTCCAGTTAGAATGTGCGGCGTGATCGTGGATGTGGATTCGGAAAATGGCAGATGCTTGGCCATCAAAAGACTCTCGATGATGGTTTCTGAAGATTCGATTTAGGCTGTGATGGGCGGGCCATTTGTTAGGTTGACGGCGGTTTGCGGTAGTGTCGGTGGCTTGCCTTGGCAACAGCGGAACTGATAGGTTCGCACAAGCATGGAAGCACGGGTAAACGAACTCCTTCCCCTCGCGACGAAGATCGCCCGGGAGTTCTCCAACATTCCCGGCCTGCCACATGCCGAGATCGAGCTGGCGGCCCAGGAGGCACTCGCCCATGCGGCCCGGCTTTTTGATCCAGCCAAAGGCGACTTCACCGCCTACGCCGCCCGCGCCATGCGCAACGCCCTGCGCGATCTCTACGAACGACAGGT
>JAYTEI010000372.1:0-5714 GCA_043735445.1 Akkermansiaceae bacterium
GCGCCGCCTCAAGGACGCCTTCAAACAAGTCGACGCCCCCCGCAATCCCAAGAACCGCCGCCACCCGCTGCGCGTCCTGCTAGGCCTCCTCCCCAAAAAACCTCGCCCTCGACGGCAAGGATCTCGGCGGAAAAGGCCGACTCGGAGCCCTCGTCACCCTCTGCCACCACGCCACCGGAGTCCCGTTAGCCATGCGCACCTACAGCGGAGAAAAGAACGACTGCTTACGATGAGCTAGCGAAAGTGGCTTTTGAAACGGGGACCGATCCGGTGGTGAGGGACTACATCATGCCGCATCTCGGGCACCTGTGGGAGCAATACGGAGCGCGTGAGGAGACCGACGAGCAGACCACGCCAGTGATCCTGAGGCAAGTAGCAGAGCGGGTGGTGCGGTGAGGACATCCACTTCGGCGCAAACGGCGGGATCTACGCGGAGATTACCATTGGTCACTCTCATGGTCATGGCCGTTAAGTTTCAAATGATCGGTTACCATCACGGATGTTAGATTGGCTAATATCGCGCGAGAAAAATCCCCGAGTGCGTGTTGGAAATTTCTAGCTTGGGCGGTGAAGAGTTCTCTGCGAATGGCCCTGCGGGTCGAGAGCCGGGCGGATTTTTTGGAAAAATCCACCAGCGCGTTGCGTTATGGTGCTGTAAGAAATCTCACGTCTCCTATTTATGAAACTCAACCACACCACCCTGTTAGCGGCCTTTGTTTTAATCGGGGTTGGCGCCTTCTTGGTAGGCCGTATGTCGTCGCCGAGCGCACTGGTGACCGCTCGCGACGGCCCGACCGAGACACGCTCTTCGCGCTCAGTCGCCCGCGACACCGGCGGTGAAAATACATCTAGCCGGAAAATTTCTCGCCCGCTCAAGGCGGTGCGTGGTGAAGCGGGTTCTGCAACAGATCGCCTGACCCGGCTCGAAGCGATTGTCCGTGGGGAAAATCCGTTGGAGCGCAATCGCGCGTTGCTCGCGTTTATCGATCAACTCGGACCCGGCGATTTCGAAGAGGCAGTCGCCCATTTCCGCAGCCTCGGAATCACCGACAGCCGCAACGGCGAATACTCACTACTCCTAACAGCTTGGGCGCAGGCGGATGCCATGTCGGCTCTCAGCTACGCGAAGGAAAATACCAATGGCGGATTTGCCCAAGACACCATTCTCACCTCGTGGGCCTCGACTGATCCGGAAGCTGCGATCCGCTGGGCGCAATCGAACCACGACGGCGCTGGCCCAAATCCCTACCTGCCCGGCATCATCCGTGGCCTCGCGCAGTCCGACCCGGCGCGGGCCACCGAGCTGCTCGCCAGCCTACCCCGCAGCCAAGAACGCGGCAGAAGTCTGGATTTCGTGCTGCCTCATTTGCTAGAACAAGGAGCGGTCGCGACCCGCGCTTGGATCGCTTCTCTAACGGACGACGGCCTGAAAAACGGAGCCATGGAGCGGGTGGCGGACAAGCTCGCCGACAGCGATCCAGCCGGCACCGCGTCTTGGCTACTGGCGAATCCGGGCGAGGCTGCCAACCGCCGGATGGACGACGTTTACGGTGTCTGGGCAAACAAAGATCAGCTAGCTGCTTTGAATTCTTTCCGCGCCCTTCCCGCTGGGGATGCTCGCAGCAACGCGCTGCGCGGCGTGATCAGCAGCGTGGCGGCGACGGATCCGAATGCCGCCGTTTCCTTGATGAATCGCTATCCGAACGATGTGAATGACCGGGTTGTCCAAAATTTCGTGTGGCATTCATTCGGCAACGACCCCGCCACCGCCGCCACTCAAATCGCCCGCATCGGCGACGAGCAACAACGCGAGCAAATGTACCGACGGACCCTTGATAGTTGGTTCGACCGCGATCCGGCGTCCGCGCAGGCATGGATTGAGGCCAACCAAATTCCTGATTCTGTCCGCGCCCGCATCGCCAAACGCCAATCTGCGCAACCCTGACGGGCAGGCCGCAAGCGCCCTTGATCCTGTTATTTCTGGAAGGTTCGCCGCGCGTTGACATCCACCGCCTAGCCAGCCAACGTGCCGCCCATGGACACGATGAAACTTCTCCTAGGCGCCACCATCGCGCTCTTGCTCGGGGCACTCGCAGTCTCATGGCAAGGCATGAACACTGGCGCTAGAAATGCACCTCAGGACGAAATCACCCGCCTTGAGAAGCAAGTGAAAGAACTCCGGGCTGAGCAAGACAAGCTCCAGCTCGAGAAGCAAATGCAGCAACTCCGCGGCAGTGCTAACGACACGCCCAGCTCCGCCGCTGCTGAGTTAGAAGCCATGAAACTCCAAGTCGATAAAAGCAAACAAGCGCTCGATGAGTTAGAGCAAGCCAAGGAACGGACCAAGCGCGACAAGAAAGTTGCCCAGGATGAGGAAGGTGAAACAGCCGTGCGTGGTTTGGAATCCAAAGACTCCGAACTCCGCCGCGCCCGGATGATTTCCCAATCGCTGCTGATTGGTCGCGTCCAGGAATACGTCGAGAGTCCGCAAGGTGGAGATTTCGTCACCTTTGAAGTGCTGCTGCCGGAGCAAGTGCAAGTGGGTGGCATCGTCGCCATCCGCCGCAAGACCGGCATCCTCGGCCAGCTCAAAGTGTCTCAAGTGGAAGCCGATGGCGCGATCGCCAACCCACTGCCCGGCTTCGGTCCGGTCAAACCCCAAGTCGGCGACGAGCTGATCCTGCCGCCGCAGTATTGAGATGAAGTTAAACGTTATTCGTTAAAGGTTACCCGTTCGTAAGAAACCTCTTCCCGTATAACTTTTAACAAACAACTTTTAACTTTCTAAAACCATGTCCACCACCGTCGGTCTTATCTCACTCGGTTGCGCGAAGAACCTCATCGACTCGGAAGTCATGATAGGTCACCTCGCCCAAGCCGGTATGTCTCTAACTCCTGATCCCGAGTTAGCGGATGTGCTTATCATTAACACCTGTTCGTTTATCGACATGGCCAAGCAGGAATCCATCGACGCCATCTTCGGCGCAGTGAAGGATCGCAGCGATGACCCTGACCGCGCCCGCCAGAAAATCATCGTCGCCGGATGCCTGTCACAACGCTTCGCCAAAGACCTACCCGGCATCATGCCCGAGGTGGATGCCTTCATCGGTCTCGATCAAATCACCAAGGTCGCGCCAATCATCCAGAACTTGTTAGGTAAAGATAACGCCTCGGAGGTTACTAAAGATGAAGGCCCATCCGCCACTGACGATCCACGCGATTTCGTCACGCTCAAGCCGCAATACGTCCCAGACTACTCGACGCCGCGCATCCGCCTCACACCGGATCATTTCGCCTATGTCAAAATCGCCGAGGGCTGCAACCACACTTGCACCTTCTGCATCATCCCGACCATCCGCGGCATGCACCGTTCGCGGACTCAAGATTCCGTCGTTAGAGAGGTGCAAGCATTGGTGAAATCTGGGGTTAAGGAAATCAACCTTATTTCCCAAGACACCACCTACTTCGGCATGGACCAGTGGGAAGGCAAACGCCCGACGCCCAGCTCACCCGTCGATTCTAGCAGAGGTGAATCGCTCTCCACCTTGCTCCGCGAGATTAACAAAATCGAAGGCGATTTCTGGGTCCGGCTTTTATACACCCACCCCGCGCATTGGTCGGACGAACTCATCACCACCATCGCCGAGTGCGACAAGGTCGCGAAGTATGTGGATATCCCACTTCAACATATTTCCGATAGAATGCTCACCGCGATGAAGCGTGTGACCAGCGGCGATTACATCCGCGATCTGCTGCGCCGGATGCGTGTCGGCATCCCCGGCCTCGGCATCCGCACCACATTCATCGTCGGCTTCCCTGGCGAGACTGAGGAGGATTTTCAAGAGCTGTTAGAATTCATCCGCGAGTTCCGCTTCGAGCGTGCCGGAGTTTTCCAATACTCCAAAGAAGAAGGCACCCGTGCTCACAAAATGGACGGCCACCTCCACCACGCCACCCGCAAGAGCCGCTGGTCCCGCGCCATGACCGAACTCCAACGCATCGCCGGCGAGACCAACCAAGCGCAAGTCGGCAAAGCCGTCCGCGTGTTAGTCGAGCAACCCGGCGTCGCCCGCACCCAGTGGGACGCCCCAGAAATCGACGGCTCCGTGATGGTGGACGAAGCCATCCCCGTCGGTGAGTTTGCAGATATCACCATCGGCGACTGGCGCGGGTATGATCTGGTGGCGGCGCGTTGACCGGCAAGGAAGGTGGCTGCGGCGTCTCGGCCCGCGCGCGATTTACAAAATCCGAACGTTCCGATACTGTTCAGAAAGACACGTTGACAGCCGCCGACACGATTGCAGCCCTTGGCTACGACGACTCCCCGCCTCCCCGAATTTCCTCCGACCCGCAGGATTCAACTGGGAAAACGTCAGAGCCTTCGCGCATGTCCTTCGGAAAGCCGGTGAGGAACTTTCACTTCGGGGAGCCTACACGCTCAAGGCTCCCGGTGGCGCGATCCCTTTGGTTTACGTTTGCGAGGTCGCTGACGAAACGAGAGTTCGTGAGATTCACTAACGGGTTTGGAACCAAGACGTGGTTCCCTGCTTGGTAATTTCCAGCCCGGAAGGTGTCAGGGTTTATTCGGGATTCCAATATGGGCAGAACGACCCGACGGGGCGCAAGGGCATTTTGGAACCGCCGGTGCGCGAAGAAGAAGTCGCAGCCAAACTGAAGATTTTTTCCGCTGATTCGCTTGATACCGGCAAAGCATGGGATCGACTGTCCTCGGAAGTCAGCCCGGATACACGGTTGAACGTGCGTCTTTTAGGAAATCTCAAGAAACTCGATCAACAACTCCAATCCAAGGATCTACCACGGGAAACCTCGCACGCTCTCATCGGAAAATACGTCTATCTCCACTACCTGCGGCATCGTGGATCCTCTCCGCCAAGAAGCTGGATCGGTGGGGAAATTCCAGAGGGCAACGTCTGCGGTCCGCACGCGACGCTGGGTGGCTTGGAGGAAGTTTCGACCAAACTCGATGAGTGGCTCAATGGTGGTGTTTTCCCCATCAATTTCTCGCGAAAAAGCGGACTCAAAAGCCAGCATGTGAAATGGGCCGCCGGAATTTTCGCCGGGGCGGAGATTTCCGGCGGCGGAAATCTCCAGCTCCACCTGGATTTCCCCGCCTACGACTGGGTCGTTGGAAATCCCCCGTGGGAAAAAATCAGTCTTGATAAACCGCAGTCCGGGTTCGCCAACGCAGCCGCTTGGATGAAGGAAAATGCCGAAAGCCATCCGCTCGGAAACAACGAAGTTTCCCGAGCCATCGCTTGGAAAGTGGAAGAGAATCCGGCCCCGGGTGGAAGGGCCGCGTTGCTCATGCCAGCCATGTCACTTTTCGAAACCGCGGCGAAATCGTTCCGCGCGAAATTCCTCGCACGCTTCGATGTGACCACGGTCGCGAACTTTTCCAATCTCGCCGAAGTCCTCGCCAACGGCAGGTTCCGTGTTCCCGCCGCCGCACTGTTTTTCAAACATCGAGACGAGGAAGGCTCTGACACGGTCCGGGTATTTTCGCCCATGGTTGCCAATCATGAGGTCACCCGGCCAAGGGAGAAAAACAAACGCATCGAGTCGTGGGTCATCACGATTGATGCCAGCGACGCATCATTAGAAGCCTGTCCCGCTGTCACGGACAACGAGCAACCAGGATGGTCAGCTCGGTGCGTGTGCTTACGACTCCTGCCTTTCACCTCAGACCACACCCT
>JAYTEI010000373.1:0-5693 GCA_043735445.1 Akkermansiaceae bacterium
TTGACGGCGAGACGGAATGCGATCGGATTTACTTTTTGGCCCATGGTCGGTGAGGGATGAGATTAAATGAGAGTGGTTCAGGCTTCTTCGGTCGCGGCGACAGGTTCGGCCGGTACGTTTTTGATCTGCTTAGGAACAGGCTTGGCTGCGACTTTGCGAGCGACCTTCTTCTTCTTCTCGGGGGCGGAGCCGACGAGAGTGATCGAGATATGGCTGGTGCGCTTGAGGATCGGGCCGGCGGAACCCTTGGCCCGTGGCTTGAAGCGGCGGAGCGTCGGCCCGGCGCCGATGACAGCTTCCTTGATGACGAGCGAGGCGGCGTCGAGGGAGAAATTATTTTCCGCGTCCGCGATGGCGGTCTTGAGCGTCTTGCCAATAAGCTGGGCAGCTTTTTTGGGAGTGAAGGTCAAAATGTCGAGGGCGCTCGAGACGGCGAGGCCTTGAATTTCGCGGGCGACGTCACGCGCCTTTTTGGGCGAGAGGCGAACGAATTTAGTGGTGCTTTTGACTTCCATGGAACGTCGGACGTGAGTGGTTACTGCGCGGATGCTTGTGTTTCGAGAACGGCGAGATCGCCGGGGCGTGGAGATTCGGTGACGTTGTCGAGGTGTTCGACAAAGGCACCGCTGACGCCCTTGCGGACGTCTGCTAGAATGGCTTTTCCGTAGGGCTGCTGCCCGCGGGTGAGGCGAAAGGTCATGCCGATTTTCGCACCTTGGCTTTCGCCGAGATTGAAAACTAACATGCCGCTTTGTTGGTCGAGGCTCACGATCCGGGCTTGCTGTAGCGAGCCGGTGCGAACATCGGGGCGGGGCTTCTGGCGCAGTCCGAGGACAGCGTCAAGCTCTCTTAGTGAAGTTTCTACACGAAGTCTTGCATCCGGATCGGATACCACCGCTTGGCGGAGATAGTCCATGACGGCGGACGCGAGATGCGTGGTGGAGCTTTCGAGTTGGGTGGTGCGCTCTTTGGCGATTTCCAAATCGGCGGCAGCCTGGATGAGCCGATCATTTCCCCCGTCGAGTAGGTTTTTGCCGAGAGCTTCGAGCCGCTCGCGGACTTGAGCGAGTTGCTCAGACGCTTGCTTCTCGCCGCTGTTAGCCTCGGCGAGGCTACGCTGGAGGGTCTTGTTCTGCTCTTGGAGCGTGGAAATAATCTCCTGATATTCCGCAACGGTTGGCGCTTGAGCCATACATATCTCCGCAGCGGCCAACAACCCGAGGGCGGCGGCAAGTGCTTTGAGATAGATGGTGGAACGCATGGTCGTGGTGGAATAAAACAGTAACTATTACTTCTTGCCGATACCGCCGTGAGTCTTGAACAAACGGGTCGGGGAAAATTCGCCGAGTTTGTGGCCAACCATGTTTTCGGTCACGTAAACGGGAACGAAGGTTTTGCCGTTATGCACGGCGAAGTTATGGCTGACGAAATCCGGGGTGATCATTGACTTGCGGCTCCATGTTTTAATGGGCTTGCGGTCGGATCCGGCTTCGGCGACGGCGTCGATCTTCGCGAGAAGCTTCTGATCGACGTATGGGCCTTTTTTAAGTGAGCGTGGCATGGGAAATTTGAGATTTCAGATTTGAGATTTCAGATTAAGAAGGGATTACTTCTTCTTTGCTTTGTGGCGGGACTCAACAATGAAGACACTGGTGGTCTTGCGCTTGTTGCGAGTCTTTTGGCCCTTCGCATGACCCCATGGGCTGAGAAGGTGCTGGCGACCACCACCAGATTTCGACTTGCCTTCGCCACCACCGTTCGGGTGGTCAACCGGGTTCATCGTCATCCCGCGGACGGTTGGGCGGACGCCCTGCCAGCGAGTGCGGCCGGCTTTGCCCGAAGTTTCATTCATGTGATCGCGATTTCCGACTTGGCCGATCGTGCAGAAACAGCGGTCGTTGAAGCGGCGGATTTCCCCGGAAGGCATTTTCACCAATGCCCAGCCGCCATCGCGGTTAGAAAGCACTGCGAGCTGGCCGGCGGCGCGAGCGACTTTACCGCCGTTACCGGGGATAAGTTCGATGTTATGGATCGGCGTTCCAAGCGGCACTGCGCTGAGTGGCATGGCATTGCCAGTCTTCGGAGCGACGGCGGCACCGGAGATGACAGTCGTTCCGACTTCCAAGCCGAGTGGGGCGAGGATATAGGATTTCTGGCCATCTTCATATTGAATGAGGGCGATGCGGCAGGTGCGGTTAGGATCGTATTCAATACCGACAACTGTTGCAGGTGCATCATGCTTGCCGCGCTTGAAGTCGATGAGACGATAGTGGCGCTTATGGCCACCGCCGACGTGGCGGATGGTGATTCTGCCGGTGTTGTTACGGCCACCGCTGCGCTTGAGAGGCGTGAGAAGACTCTTCTCAGGCTTGCTTTTGGTAATCTCGTCGAACGACGGCAGATTCTTGTAGCGAGCGGAGGGTGTGATTGGCTTGAAAGTTTTCAGTGGCATGACAATCGGAACGTTAGATGGTTACGTTTGAAGCAGCGGTATATCGCTTAGACGAGATCGAGCGATTCGCCTTCCTTGAGGCGGACGATGGCTTTTTTCCAATGGTTAGTGCGACCGGCATCGGCACGACGCTGGCGCTTGAGTTTGCCGTCATAGTTGGCAGTGCGAACTGCTAGCACGGTTTTTCCGAAGAGTTGTTCAACTGCTTGTTTGATCTCAAGCTTGTTGGCCTTGCGGTCCACTTCGAGGGTGACCTCGTTATTGGTCTCCTGCAGCATGGTTGCTTTTTCGGAGAGGCGGACATTTCTAATGACCTGGTAAATATCTTTCATGATCTCGGTGTTAGGTCCGGGGTTCAGGCGGTGCGAGCCGCAAGAGTTTGCAGGGCATCACCCACGAGGATGATGGTGTTAGCGAGGAGGAGTTGCTCGACGTTAAGGTCGGTGGCGGTGACGAGTTGGACCCAGGCGACATTGCGACCGGCAAGGTAGGTGGAGTCGTCGAAGCCGTTGGAGACGACGAGGATCTTGCCTGGCTTCGAGAGCTTATCTAATGCGGAGATGAATGACTTGGTCTTGCCATCACTAACAGCGAAGGTATCGACGGTGACGATCTTCTCGGCGCGGACCAGATCACCGAGTGTGCGGCGCAAGGCGAGCTTGCGGACGGTCTTAGTAACCTTTTTGGAATAGTCACGCGGGCGGGGTCCGAAGACCACACCACCGCCGACGAAGATCGGGGCGCGCTTGTCACCGTGACGTGCGCCGCCGGTGCCTTTTTGTTTGTAGATCTTGCGGTTGTTACCGGAGACCTCGCCACGGGTCTTGGTGCAAGCGGAGCCGGTGCGGCGGTTGGCGCGATAGGCGACCACGAGATCGTGGACGGCTTGGCGACCTTTCTCGGCACCGACCAACACGAGGTTGGCGGCTTGAGCGTCTTCTGCGGTGAAAGTCTTAACGGACATGACTGGGAATCGTGAGAGGTTTCAAAAATGCCACCGAATCAGGCGGACTTTTTCTTGGCGGGACGGACGGTGACGTAGTTGCCGTTAGAGCCGGGAACCGCACCAGATACGAGGATGACGCCATCCTCAGGACGGATGGCAACGATCTTGAGATTTTGCACAGTGGTGCGGGTGGTGCCCATGTGACCGGGCATCTTTTGGTTTTTCCAAACACGACCTGGAGTCGAACGGCAACCGATGGCTCCCGTCCGGCGGTGCATCATGGAACCGTGAGTCTGCTTGAGACCACCGAAGTTATAGCGTTTGTAAACCCCTTGGAAACCGCGGCCCTTGGAATCGCCAAAAACGTCAACCCATTGACCGACAGTGAAGGTTTCAAGACCTGGATGAACTGCTGGAAGCTCAACTCCGTTCTCGACGCGGAATTCTTGGATGAACCGCTTGGGAGCGCAACCGGCCTTCTTGGCAATACCGAGAGCTGGCTTGGTGGCACGTTGTTCCTTTTGATCACCATAGCCCACTTGGACCGCAGTATAACCGTCGGATTCAGGAGTCTTCGATTGAAGAATCGTGTTACCAGAAACATCGATAACAGTGACAGGGATCATGATGCCGGCTTGTTGATCGAACAGGCGAGTCATACCGATTTTTTTGCCGAGGAGGCCGAGTGACATAAGGAAAATGAGAGTTAAAAGTTAGAAGTTATACGTTCCTGAGCGGCTCTGTCAGATACGGATGGTGATATCAACACCGGCTGGTAGATTGAGCTTCTTGAGTTCGTCCACGGTGCGGGCAGTAGGATCGACGATGTCGAGTAAACGCTTGTGAGTCCGGATTTCGAACTGCTCCATCGACTTCTTGTTCACGTGAACCGAGCGGTTGACTGAGAACTTTTCAATGCGAGTCGGAAGCGGGATCGGGCCGGCCACACGGGCTCCCGTGCGCTTGGCGGTCTCCACGATTTCTTGGGCGGAGCGGTCGATGGCGCGATGGTCGAAGGCGCGCAGGCGGATGCGGATTTTCTGATTTTCCATGGTGGAGAAGTTGTTTGACGATTTACGTGGTAGGCTACAGGGCGAGTAATCAGTTGCAGTTAACCGAGGCGGTCACTGACGATTTCTTCGACGATATTGGTTGGGACTTGCTCGAAATGCGATGGTGTCATCGCATAAGAAGCACGCCCCGAGGAAAGGGTGCGGACGGCGGTCGAATAGCCGAACATTTCTTTAAGTGGAACATTGGCATGCACGATGGAGAGCTTACCTTTGGATTCCGTATTCTGGATTTGCCCGCGACGGCGGCTGAGGTCACCCATGACATCACCTTGGTAATCGTCAGGGGTGGAAACTTCGACTGCCATGATTGGCTCGAGCAGGATGGACTTTGCTTTCTTAAAGCCGTCCTTCATGGCGAAAATGGCCGCCATGGTGAATGCGTTTTCGTTAGAATCAACGTCGTGGTAAGAACCATCGAGGATTTCTACATGTACATCAATCACTGGATATCCGGCGATGATGCCATTGGTCATCGACTCGTTGATACCTTTATAAACCGCGTTGATATATTCCTTAGGGATGGTGCCACCGATGACTTTGTTCTCGATGGTCAGGCCCTTGCCCTTTTCATTCGGCTTTAGAGAAATGATCACATGTCCGTATTGGCCGCGACCGCCGGATTGCTTGATTAACTTGCCCTCGCCGCCCGCAGCTTGGGTGATGGTTTCGCGATAGGCGATTTGGGGAGCACCGGTGTTAGCCTCGACTTTGAACTCGCGGCGAATGCGGTCGATGATGATCTCCAGGTGAAGCTCACCCATGCCGGAGATGATTGTCTGGCCGGTTTCCTCGTCGGTCTTGACCATGAAGGTCGGATCCTCTTCGGATAGACGACCGAGCGCCATGCCCAGCTTTTCCTGGTCGGCTTTGGTCCGCGGCTCGACGGCCATCGAGATGACTGGTTCCGGGAAAGTCGGGGGTTCGAGAACCACATCGTGGTTGTCGGCGGCGAGCGTGTCGCCAGTGGTGACATTTTTGATACCAACCATGGCGGCAATGTCACCGGAATAACAGGCGTCGATGTCTTTGTGCTCGTTCGCTTGGATCTGAATCAAACGACCGACACGCTCAGAGCGGCGGGTGCGGGGGTTATACACAGTGTCGCCCTTGCGGATGACGCCGGAATAGACGCGGAAGAAAACGAGTTTACCAACGAACTTGTCGGCCCAGAGTTTGAAAGCGAGGGAAACGAACTTTTCGTTATCCGAGGTGATGACTTCGA
>JAYTEI010000374.1:0-2557 GCA_043735445.1 Akkermansiaceae bacterium
CATCACCAGTCTCGAGCGGGAGGAGAGAAGCGCCGCCCGGCTCGCACAAGCCATTCGCGGTCATTGGTCGGTGGAGAACAAAAACCACTGGAAACGCGACACCAGCCTGTGGAAGGAGGATGCCTCGCGTCCGCGCAAGAAAGCCAGCGGCGGCCAGGTTCTAGCCTTGTTGAGGGGAGCCATCCTGCGGCTTCACGACGTTGAAGCCTTCGAGAGCCTCAACGCCAGCTTCCATCACCACAGTGCCAGACCCTACGCTGCCCTGCGCCTCCTTAAAACTCCGCCGCCGCAAATCAACTAACCAGACAACCACCCTGCCTTGAATCGGTCAATCTCCGGGCTTTGCCTCATCGGGATTGATAGACGCTCCGGGAGATTTTGGAAAAGGTGAGCCCGGCTGGCTGTTGTGATACGTGTGGCATCGGATGCAGCGGCTATCAATTCCTCCCTTGGGACTGTGGCACTCCACGCATGACTTGATCGATGGCAGGTTGAGATCGCTGGTGAGTTCGCTGGTCATCACTTTGTGGCAATCAAGGCAGGTCAGCCCCTTCTGGTGCATGTCGTGATTGAATTTTCCAAGCACCATCCACCGGTCGGGGGTGGAGACCTTCCTGATCGCGGGAGTCGCGTTGTCACTAACGGGTTCCGACACGTTATGGCATGTCGCGCAACCCGCGAATGGTGCCCGGAGGCCACCGGGGATCTCTCCCTTCATGTCGGCGAAGAATACCGCGCGCTCCAGGTTCTCACCGGTTTCGTAAAGCTTTTCGATGCCGGCCCTTTTTTCCCTTACATAGTCATTGAGTTCATCCCGGCGCGTGATGCCCTCATGGCTGCGGCCATACTCCTCGTATTGAATGTTGAGGCTGCGCAGGAATGCACGAACATAGTAGGGATCGCCATGCGGCAAATAGATACCAGGTTTGTTTTTGTCAGCGGATGTAGCCGGATCGAACTGGAGGGTATGGCATTCGACACAATGCTTTTCGTAGGTGATCGGCCGTTGGTATTCGCCCCTGCCGTCGCGCTCGTGGCAGTCATTGCAATTCAGAACTCGCGGGATCTTACCCGTCCGCAGGTGGACCGCGTGATTGAATTTCAGCGAGTTTTCATCGCGAACTCCGTCCCGTATCTGCCGGAACTCGGGGTGGTCGGAATCAAACGCGGTGATCACATCGGTATAGCCTTTTTCCGGCCGTTCGCGCGATTGGATCTTCAGTTCGGCGTTGGATGCGAGGGCAGGAAAGGCGTGTGGGTCGGTCTTCGCTCCCATTTCCCGTGATGCGGCCATGAGTTCCGCGGAGCCGTGGCATGACGTGCAATAACCGCTGTTCACTTCCGGCATGAATCCGCTGTTCTGATGTTCCTTGTGGCATTCGTGGCACGCGAATTCGGCGGCCATATTCGGCTGGTGGAACTTCTTGCCCTCGTGGCAGGACAAGCAGTTCGCATCCATCGCGGAGGTTTCGAGCGGTCCTTTCTTGATCAAATCGGCAGGAGCCAGCCCGTGCTTGAACGCATCGAAAGCCTTGGTGTGCCACGAATCCACACCCTGCCTCGCGCCCTCGTGACAAGCGGCGCACCTGCTGGTATCGCCACCCGATATCTTCGTGTGGATGTCCGCGAAAGTAGCACTTGCGTGAACGCTGGAGATGGGCCCCGGGTTGGTGAATTCATCCCGCCAATTGCGGCTGATGCCTACGAACAGGATGAGAAAACTGGCGATGACGGTGAACGCGACCAGACGCTTGCGGATCGATCGAAGGGTTCTGCGCGGTTGGCATTTGGCAATCGCATTGCAGCAGGTTCCGTCCGGAAGTGGGCCGTTCTCGCACTTGCCGCCGCCGGTCTGCGGGCGCGTGCATGTCCAGTGACCCTTCACCTCTCCCGGCTTCACTTCCAACCGGGGCGCGCACTCGTAGGTCGCCCGGCACTTTCCCTTGGGTGAAGGCCCGATCCGGCACGGGCAACCCTCGCAGAGATGCCCGCACTCCCAATCCAGATTGGGGCGAACGTACTCCTTGGTGGGAAACGCCGGTGAATGTTGATTGGGTTTCATGAGACGGATCCGGAAAACGCGTGGACGAGGATGATATGCAGCACGCTGAAGATCAGCAGGGAATAGCTGAGCGGAATATGCGCGAACAGCCACAGCCGCAGAGCGGACTGCAACGAATACTGGTAATCGAGCATGTGCTTCCGAGCGACGAGATCCCTCAGCTTATCAAGCATTTCACGCTCGTCTTTCCTGGCATACCTTTGCACTTCATCAAACTGGGAGATATGTGCAGCCTGCGGAGCGCGGGACTGCCGCAGGTGCGCCCACCGGTTGCACGGCCTGGTGAAAAACATCCCAAGCTTTTTCGAATAAAATTCCGCGATGACAGGTGACGTCTGGCCATCCACGCCTGCCACTACAAGCGCTTCGGCTTCTTCGCGCAAGCTGCGCCGGGCGTAGGGGATACGCTCGAAAGGGGTTTCGTATCCGGCGACAGTGAGCATCCGTGGAAACGCGCGGCTTATCCATAATCCGAGCACTCCCGTCACGAACACA
>JAYTEI010000375.1:0-5673 GCA_043735445.1 Akkermansiaceae bacterium
GAACGGAATGAAATTGCCCCTATGGTGGGTCGGCGGCAATGAGCCGGGAACCTTGCACAAGTTCATCAAAAACGAACTCAAAGCCACCACCTACCCGAACGAGCTGAAGGGCAAATGGGAGTATGATGCAGCCATCGTCCTCATCGATAAGAACGGCCACATCCGCCGCGCAGTGGTGCCGCAAAAGCGCGGTGGCCCGCCGTTCATCGCCACCTTCGACTTCGATCAAGCCGCCGCGTGGGACGCCAAAGGCGCGAAGACCGGCACCGAACATAACAACGTCGAGCAACTCGAAATCCTGCTTAACCACACCATCGACAAGCTGCTAGCAGAGCCATTTAAAAACTGATGAAACGCAAGCCTACCATCGCCCTATTCTACACTGGAGTCGCCGCCGTTTGCATCGGCGTCATCAGTCTATCTATGTGGTTGAGTAAAGGACTCAACACTCCCTATCAGGCACCCGCCGCCATCAACACCGGCAAGGAAACCGCGCCGCAGTGGTTCGAGATCGCCAAAGATCTAACGGCGTTCAACCAAGACAACCAGCCCGTCAAGCTCTCCGACTTGCGCGGCAAGGTATGGATCGTCGCCGAGTTCTTCGCGATCTGCCCGCATTGCGCCGTGCGCAATGGCGAGGAGCTGCGGAAGATCTATGATGAGTTCAAGGGCCACCCGGATTTCCACATGACATGTATCTCCGTCGATCCCGAAAACGATAAGCCAGAAAAGCTCGCCGACTATGCAAAGGCGCTCAATGCCGATAGTAAAAACTGGTGGTTCCTCAACGCCGGTGATGCCACGACCACCCACCAATACCTCGAACATGAACTCAAATTCTTCGGCATCCGCAATCGTACTGATCCTCTCGATATAGAAACTAACGGCACGTATGCCCACGACCTCGGCTTCATCTTAGTGGACCGGGATTTTAAAGTCATCGGCAAGTGGCCGCTCGCCGATGCCCGCTCCGAAGAAGGCAAGAAACTCGATCCCAAGCTCTACCAAAAGCTCAAAGACGAGCTGTTCGCCCGCATCCGTTTGGAACTCGCTAAACCCAAATCTCCCGGCATCTGATGGACGATGAACGCAAGCAATGGCTGACTCGACCACCGCAGGAGGCATTGTCGAAGAAGCTGGGTGTCGCCGCGTGGATTGTCACTGCGGCGGTATTGGTGCTGGTGGGACTCATGCGCCGCCCGGAGTTGCACCTATCACTACCTGATGGAGTTTCGCTCTCGTTCCTACCTGCCTTCCACGCGGGAGTGAATGCTCTTGCCGCCGTCACACTCATCGGCGCTTTGATCGCGGTGAAGCAAGGTCGCATCGCCCTGCACCGGAAATTCATATTTGTAGCCATGGGATTGTCAGTTCTGTTTCTGCTGAGCTACGTCGCCTATCACTTCACTGCCGCCGAAGTTCGCTATGGAGATGCGAATTTCGACGGCACTCTCGACGCCACCGAACGCGCCGCTGTCGCAGGAACACGACCGATCTATCTGGTTCTGCTTGTTAGCCACATCGTTCTCGCCGGCATCAGCCTGCCGTTCATCCTGTTCACCTTCATCGCCGGCTGGACGAACCGCTTCGCGGCCCACCGCAAGCTCGCCCGTTGGGTGTTTCCGCTGTGGCTCTACGTCGCCATCACCGGACCGATCTGTTATTGGATGCTGAGGCCGTATTACTGAGGCTGCTCTTCGTACGTAGTCCAGCCCTTTAGGGCGTCTTCGTGCCGCATGAAGACGCCCTAAAGGGCTGGACTACATGCGAAGATTTCCATCATCGACTGCGGGGTCCACGCAAACTACCCACCCCTCGTCATACACAAGCTCACGGAAAACCACTTCTCGTTCAAATGGGCAACGAGTGATCCGCTTCGGCGGCTGCGTATTCGAGACATGCCACAATATCCTCTGCCTCAAGATAGGGATAGTCTTCCAAGATTTCCTGTTCCGGGATTTTTGCAGCCAGCAAATCCAGCACGTCCTTCACCCGGATGCGCATACCCCGGATACACGGGCGTCCGCGACATTGGTTCGGATTGAATGTAATTCGGTCGATCACCCGCTCAGGCCACCGCTCAGGCCACCGCTCAGGCCACCGCTTATTTCACCGCACGTAAAGCGTCTCACTCCGCCGGTTGTTCTGCGGGGTGATGTCGCGGCCTAGCGTGCCGAGCGTGAGCGTGGAACTCACTTGGATCGGCTCGTTGTGCGGCAGGCCGGTTAGACGGACGGGCATGGAAAAGGTCTGAATGCCGCCGGGCGCGATGGTCGTCGCATTGAACTGGCGGCTGCCGAACGGAGTGAAGATTTCCACCAGCGTGTTGATGAGGTTGGTGGTGCCGCGATTCTGGACGGTGACTTGGATTGCATCGCTGGTGCCGGTGCTGTTGGATTTCACGATCCGCTGATTGGTGATGGCGGCATCGACGATGCCACCAACGCTGCGGTTCATGATGCGCCCGATGTCGAGAATGCCGACTCCGTATTCGGAATCCGGGCCGGGGATGCCGGCGTCGTCGGAATAGTTCATGACGATTTCCGCAGCCTGGCTGGCGGTCATGGTGACGCCGCGGCCGCTGGACATGGTCGCGGCAATGGCTCCGGTGACGATTGGCGCGCTGGCTGAGGTGCCGCTGACTCGCGAGTAGCGATTTCCCGGCCAGGCGGCGTTAATCGCGAAGCCGGGTGCGGTGACGGATAGATAGGTGCCGTAGTTTGAGAAATTCAAGTGCTCGCCGCGGGCATCCACGGAGCCGACGCTGATGACGCTCGGGTAGGCGGCGGGATAGCTGGCATCTGCTTGCTCGGAATTTCCCGAAGCAGCGACGATCACCACATTTTGGTCATGGGCATAGAGCACGGCCTCCTCGATGAGCGGGTTGTTCTCGGTGGTGCCCATCGAAATGTTGATGATCTGCACGCCCGCATCGACGGCGGCGAGGATGCCGGCAGCGAGGGCGAAGGAATCCGCCTTACCCAGCTCGTCACCGACGCGGATGGAGATGAGCTCGACGGCTGGGGCGATGCCCGGTGCCGACGGATCGTTGCCCGCGATGATCGAGGCGACCGCCGTGCCGTGACCGTTGATTTTGCCAGGATCCTGCGGAAACGAAGTGATCGCGATGGATTGGGAAAACCCCGGCAGCGCGGGATGGGCGACGATCCCGGTATCCAGGACCGCGACTTTTACCCCGGCCCCCCAGCGCGAGTTGTCGGAGGTGATGCCGAGCCATGGCAGCAGCCCCTCGCCAAAGCCGACGAGCCCCGCTTGATCCCCCCCGCCAGCCGGACTGGGCGCGGGAACGGCGGGCAGTGAATCGAAGGCGACGATGTTTTCGCCGTCGAGCAGATTCGCAAGATCGGCCCATTCATCGTAGCTCAGGCGGACCGCCCGCAAGCGGTCGAGCTGATCCACCCGATGGATCTTGCTACCGGCGAGGGCGAACAAGAACCCATCGTAAGCATCCTCGGTCGGGAAACGGAGGATGACTTCATCCGGCTCGCGGCTGGCGAAGATTTCCACCGTGGTGCCGTCCCGGAATTCATCGCGGTTGAGCGGTCTCGACCGCTGTGAAGTGAGTGACGGAGCCTTGGTCCGCGCCACTTCGACTGGCATTGGTCGCTCATGCCTCACTGCGGTTTTCTCCCAGCCACGGGCCACCCACCAACCGAACAGGCCGCACAAAACGACGATCAGAAGGGTTAGGATGTGCCGGAAGTTTTTTTTCATGAAGCGGCCCTGGCGTGGCAATGCGGTCGGAGTTCAACCTCAGGATGCCCGCAAAGTTGCTCGCGCTTTGGCGGAAGCTTGACTCTGGGGATCGGGAGCGTCGGGCTTCAAAGTTCAACAAAACCCGCCTTTTGCAAAGCAAGAATATCGCCCGGCCAGGGCATTTCCATTTCGGATTTGAACCACCGATGAACGGGATGAACGCAGATGGAAGAAGGGATAAGAAATGTGTTTTCAATTTCCACAAAACCTTCGCCCCCCGCTTCTGCCTCTTTATCCCTCTTATCTGCGTGCATCCCGTTCATCTGTGGTTGAAAGGATCAAAATTGTGGATGTCCTGATCGGCCGGCCCGCCCGCGATCAAACCCGCTCCAGCGCCAGATATGCCTCGATCTCCCGCGACGGGTCGTGGGCGCGCATCAGCGCCTCGCCGATCAGCACGGCATTCGCCCCGGCATCTAACACGCGGCGAGCGTCGTCGAGGGACTTGATCCCGCTTTCGGAAACGAGCAACACGTCATCCGGCACTTCTTCGGCGAGGAGCTCGGTGGTCGCGAGATCGACGGCAAAAGTCTTGAGGTTGCGGTTGTTCACGCCGATGAGGTCGGCACCGAGTTCGAGGGCGCGCTCCATTTCCCGCAGGTCGTGGACTTCCACCAGCACGTCGAGCGACAAGGACTTCGCTTCCTCATACAGGCGGCGCAGGGTTTCGTCATCGAGCGCGGCGACGATGAGCAGGATAGCGTCCGCCCCGGTGACGACGGCTTCATGAATCTGCACCTCGTGGATGGTGAAGTCCTTGCGCAGCAACGGCGCGTCGGAAAATTTCGAGATCTGCGAAAGATAGCTGAGCGAACCTTGGAAATATTTCTCGTCGGTTAGGATCGAGAGGCAGGACGCGCCGCCATCCAGATAGCGCTTCGCCTGGCGGACGGGATCGAAGTTCGGGTCGATCAGGCCGACGGATGGCGAGGCCTTTTTGACCTCGGCGATGACTCCCAGCCGGCCCGGCCCGCGGTCGAGCGCCGCGCGGAAGCCGCCGAAATCGTTGCGTTGGAGGGCTCCGGCGCGCAGCAGCGCGGCGCGGGGTAAGAGGGCGGCGACCTCGTGGTGTTTGGTGGCGATGATTTCGGCGAGCTTGTCGGACATGCGTGCGGAAAAGAAACCCGGAGCCGGAAAAATGAACATGGAAAATTTGCAAAATTTGGCTTGCCCGTCATCCCGCCCGATGTAGAAAGCCCCCGACGCGTTTCCCAACGCGGGCGTAGCTCAGTGGTAGAGCGCCACCTTGCCAAGGTGGATGTCGTGAGTTCGAATCTCATCGCCCGCTCCATGTTTGAAATTCTTTAAAGCCACTGGTAATCAGTGGTTTTTTTGTGTCTGGAACATGGACTGGTGGGATGACCTTTGCTTCTCTGCGGCCAAAGTTGTGAGAGTGCTAACGAATAGGACTGCTAGGCTCCGGGCAGAATACCCGGGCCACCGTGGCGCGGGCATACTGCCCGGAGCCCCTCTTACCCTGCCACCAGCGGCGCGATGGCATTGAGTTCGTCAGCTTTCTCGCGCTGGGTCTTCCGAAACAGATAGTGGTTCTGAAGGCGCATCCAATATTCCGGCTCATTTCCGAAATAGCGGCCCAGCTTGAGGCAGTGCTCCGGGGTGAGCAGGCGGCGGCTGGCGAGCAGGTCATTGAGAAGCTGCGGGCTGATATGGATGTCTGCGGCGAGCTTGGACTGGGACAGTCCAGAATGGCACTAACTTAAGGGAATTTTGGGATAAAATAATGTTAGTTTTCTGATGGGTTGGCTCGATTGTAGCTTATTGATGCTCAATGAGTTCAATTACTCCAATGTTTCCGGGTTGGTCACGTAAACTTTATGGACGCAAGCCTCGCAATAAGGGCATTCTTTTGCGCCGCAAGTCAGAGGAGATTGGTGC
>JAYTEI010000376.1:0-5672 GCA_043735445.1 Akkermansiaceae bacterium
GCAAGCTGGGTCATCGCCCGGCAGGCGTATTCCAATTTCTGTGAAATCTTCATGAGCGAATCCCAACAGGCCGGACTTGTCCCGGCGAGCAAGAATACGGCCAAGCTGTGCGCCGGTAAAATCGCGGATGTTAGTAAAGTCTGGGAGGAACTCCGTAGCGAGGCCCGCCGCGTGACTTTCGAAGAGCCCACTCTCAAGCACCTCGTCCACGACGTCATCCTCTCTCGCGACACGCTCGCCGCCGCTCTCGGTGCTCGGCTGGCCCGTCGGCTGGCGCGCGAAGACATGCCGCGGACCAGCATGGAGCCGCTGCTAACAGGCGTCTTCGAGGCCCACCCTCATGCCGTCCATGCGGCGGCGCGCGACTTGCTCGCCATGTATGAGCGTGATCCGGCGTGCTTCTCCCCGCTGGAGCCGCTGTTGTTTTTCAAAGGCTTCCTTGCTCTAACGACCTATCGGGTGGCTCACCAACTGTGGCACGACGGACGCCGCTGGCTCGCGCTGTATTTCCAGAGCGTCGCCAGCGAGGCATTCGCCGTGGACATTCATCCCGCCGCCCGCATCGGTTGCGGCATCCTGCTAGACCACGCCACCTCCTTCGTCGTCGGTGAAACGGCGATCATTGAGGACGATGTTTCCATCCTCCACGAAGTCACCCTCGGTGGCACGGGCAAGGCCACCGGCGACCGCCACCCGATCATCCGTTCCGGCGTCCTGTTAGGGGCGGGTGCGAAAATCCTTGGGCGGGTGGAAATCGGCACTGGCGCTAAAGTCGGCGCTGGCAGCGTGGTCCTCAATGACGTCGCGCCGCACAACACCGTGGCCGGCGTCCCTGCCGTGGTTGTCGGCGTTTCTCGCGAGGAAAATCCTGCTACAGAAATGAACCAAACTCTCGATTGCTCAGGCCACATTTGAACTCATGAAACTCCACTCCATCCCGCTCTCGCTCCTCTGTCTCGCCGCATTTTCGTGCGACAAGGTGAAAAACTTCGCCAAAAAAGCCAGCTCCGCAGTCGAGGGCGAACTCGCCGCAAAAGCCGCCCCATCCGCCGAGACCAAACCCGATTCCGCGCTGCAAAAGCTCGTCGATCAAACACCCGACGGCGTCATTTTCCGCAAGGATCTGCCCTTTCCCGGCAAGCTCAATGTGAAGATCACGCGCATCCAAGAATTGTCCCAACGGCTGGTGCAATCCTCCGCCATCGAGAACCAAGCAAGCACCGTCAAGGGCACCCGCACCACGGTCACCCAGATCGAGCGCGATGGCGATCAAGTGCGCTACAGCCTGCTAGAATCCACCTTCACCGACCCAGTGATCCCCCAGGCCAAGGACTCCAAAGAAGTGGTGAAGCCCGTGGTCAAGCAGCTCGCCCCGCCATCCAAGCCCGTGGTGTTTCATAAAGCCGGCTCCGTCTGGAAGGCCAACAACAGCGAGGGCTTCCGCGCCGTTTCCCTCTCCCAAAACCTCTCGCCGGTTTTCGATGAACTCCTCGTCGATTACGCGCTTGCTCCCCGCGCACTTTGGTTTGGTAAAAAGCGCTTCAAAATCGGCGATCAGCTCACCGTCTCTGATAAATCGTTGCCGATGTTAGTCGCGGGAAATGCCAAAGGCACCTTGACGCTGACGCTCAAATCCTTCGAGGCCGTCAAGGGCCACCCCTGCGGCCTGTTCGAGGTCACCGGAAACTACGACCGCAAACAAGTCCCCGATTTCGAGGGAGTTCTAACTGACGAGGAGGTCGCGATTCGCTCCGGCAAGCTGTGGCTTTCGCTGATCTATCCGCTCATCATCAAGGAGGAGTTAGACACCATCCAGTCCACCCGCACCGGTGCCCAAGGCAATGCCGCAACCCGTGGCCAAGGCTCCGCAAAAGTCACCGTCACCCGCGAGTGGAAGCAGCTCTAGCAGGAGTGCTGGCAGCTCTGCTCCATCTGGCGCGGGCAAAGCATCGCGCACTCCGGCCCACTGGAAAACCATTCTCCATTCTCCATTCTCCATTCTCCATTCCCCATTCTCCACTTGCGAAGGGCGGGGGACCGCACCCATGCTCCGGCGATGAACCAAGAAAACTCGTTCTGGAAAGGCAGTCCTTCGCAGTGGCTGAATCTCGGCCCTTTCACCGTCGCGCTGTTAGCTGCCGCCGGGATCGCCGTCGGCGGCATATCTTTCCCGCCCGCTTGGATCGCCCTCATTCTTCCCGCCGGCTACATGCTCTGGCGGTACCTCGTTGTCCGCACTCAAGTCTTCGAACTCACCAGCGAGCGCCTCCGCGTCACCCGCGGCGTCATCAATCAGAAAATCGACGAGATCGAACTCTATCGGGTCAAGGACTCGCAAATGATCCGCCCGTGGTGGATGCGCCTAACAGGCTTGGCGTCCATCGCACTAGAAACCTCCGATCGCACCCTGCCCCACCTCGTCATCCCCGCCATCCATGGTGGCGAGAATGTCCGCGAGTTGCTCCGCAAGCACGTCGAACTCGAGCGCGACCGCAAGCGCGTCCGCGAGACCGACTTCGACGATGTCGGCGGAGACTCCCTCGACCCGGCGTGAAACCCAGACCCGCCGATGACCCGCCACGCATTCAAAATGAACAAACGCTCTTCCAACTAAAATTGCACCCCTAACCCATTTGGATGATGGGCATGGCAAGCATCCGTTGAATAAGTTGTCCTGTGTTTCCCCCAAAAATTTGCCTTTTCCTCCTCCTCACTTCGCTGGCTAACGGCCAGGAAGCGAAACATTTCTCCATCTCTGCTTTCGGTGCCGTCGCCGATGGTAAAACCATCAACACGACTTCAATCCAGCAAGCCATCGACCAAGCCGCCACAGCGGGCGGGGGCGTGGTCGAGATCCCGGCGGGCACTTGGCGCAGCGGTTCCATCTTTCTAAAACCCGGCGTGGAACTCAATCTCGCGGAAAATGCCGTCTTGCTAGGCTCGACCAACATTGAAGACTATCCAAAACGCGTGACCCGCATCGAAGGCCATTTCGAACCCTGGCGGATGGCGCTCGTCAATGCTCAGGAAATGGACCACGTCCGCATCAGTGGCAAAGGCGTGCTCGATGGCAATGGCATTACTTACTGGGCGCAGTTCTGGCAGCGCCGACGCGAAAATCCCAAGTGCACGAACCTCGAAGTCGAGCGCCCGCGGTTGATGTTTATCGACCGTTGCAAGGATGTCCGCATCCAGGGCATATCACTCCGCTATTCAGGATTCTGGAATCTCCATGTCTATCGCTGCCGCGATGTGCTCATCGAAGGATTAACCATTACCTCCCCGACCCGCCACACCCAGCACCGGAATTACATGACTGACTCCATTCTCAAGGGAATGAAGGAAGCGGCGGAGGTGAAGAATAGCCCGCTCAAAGATAACATTCTCGGACCCAGCACTGACGGGATTGATATTGATAGCTCGCAAAAAGTCACCGTCCGTAACTGCTATATCTCGGTGAATGATGACAACATCGCGCTCAAGGGCAGCAAGGGGCCGCTTGCAGGTGAAGATAAAGACAGCCCGCCGGTGGAAGATATACTTATCGAAGACTGCGAGTTCGGCGATGGCAATGGTATGATCACTTGCGGCAGCGAGGCGACTCTCGTCCGCAATGTGACCGTTAGGAATTGCAGCATCACGGGGGATGCCACGATGCTCACCCTCAAGCTGCGGCCTGATACGCCGCAGCATTATGAAAATATCCTGATCGACGGGATCAAGCTGGGAGGTGGCAAGGGCCGGGTGCTCAACGTCGCGCCGTGGACCCAGTTTTTCGATTTAAAAGGCCACGCCCCGCCGCCGCGGACCGTTAACAACATTACCATCCGCAACGTCACCGGGGAGTTTCTCACTTTAGGAACTCTGCGTGGAAACCCCGGTGATACTTTGCGTGATATCACTCTTGAAAATATAGATCTTAAACTGGGAGACCAACGCTTCGAACCCGGCGAGGTGAAGAACTTCGTCTCGAAAAACGTGATACTGAATGGTGTTTCATACAGTTCACCCGCGTCCACCGAGTGAGAGTTATGCTTCCACTCTCAATGCGGCTGGCATCGGTTGTTCTTTTTTCATGAGAGCCTTGCGCATCTTAGCGAGGGCCGAGTTTTGCAATTGGCGGATTCGCTCACGCGACACCCCAAACTCACGGCCCACGTCTTCTAGCAGCATTGGCTTGAGACCATTGAGGCCGAACCGTTCGTCGATGATCCGGCGCTCGCGCTCGTTGAGGAGTGATAGTAATCCTCCGATCTGAGCGTGCAGATTCTTGTCGGATAGAATTTCCAAGGGATCCGAAGCGGACTCATCGCTGATGATTTCGCCATACTCGGTGGCTTCGCCGTCATTGACTGGGGCATCGAGCGAGGTCGGGCGCTGGGCGGCTTGCTTGAGCATCGCAATTTTTTGACGCGGCAATCCAAGCTCAGTTGCGAGTTCGTCATCGTTCGGCTCGCGGCCGAGCGACTCTGCTAGAATCGAGGAAATCCGGCGCATCCGGGCGATCTTGTCCACCATGTGGATCGGCAGACGAATCGTCTTTGACTGATTGGCCAAGGCGCGCTTGATCGACTGCTTGATCCACCACGCGCCGTAAGTCGAGAGCTTGCCGCCCTTCTCTGGGTCGAATCGCTCGACGGCATTCATCAGGCCGATGTTGCCTTCTGAAATCAAATCGCCCAGCGACAACCCGTAGCCGGAGTAGTCGTGGGCGATCTTTACCACTAACCGAAGGTTGGCCCGAATCATGTGTGAGCGCGCTTCCTTGTCGCCATTTTTGATGCGTTCCGCGAGGTCGTTTTCCTCTTGGATCGTCAGGAGCGGGGTCTTGGATATTTCCCGCAGATAGAGTTTCAAGCTGCTGTCAGAGTCGTAGGACATGATGATAATTGGTGGTTACGCTTGTGCATTCGCAGGATCAGCGAAGTTGGATTCAAAAAAGTGAATCGAATCCGAAAATTTTTCCAACTCGTTTTTTTGAATCTGTTTTCCATTTGCCACCGAAAGCCTGTGTGAAGCCCGATCTCAACTGAGAAAAAACGGTTTCGTATCACAACCCCAAACCACAAGTATATGAAAAGCATGAAACCCCTGTTCAAATCACTCGTCTGTGTGCTCGGCCTCGTCGGTCTATCAGCCGGATCGTTATCAGCCGCAGAGAAGAAAGACATCGTCGATACTGCAGTCGCGGCTGGTTCATTTAAGACTCTAGCAGCCGCGCTGGGTGCCGCCGGCTTGGTCGATACCTTGAAGGGTCCCGGGCCTTTCACGGTGTTTGCACCTACCGACGAAGCCTTCGCGAAACTGCCTGCTGGCACAGTCGAGACGCTGCTGAAGCCGGAAAATAAAGCCAAGCTCGTTGAGATCCTCACCTATCACGTCGTCGCCGGGGATGTGAATGCCGAGGCCGCAATGAAGATGAAGGAAGCCACCGCTCTTAATAAGAAGATGATCACGCTCGAAGTGAAAGACGGCGCACTTTATCTAAACAAATCGAAGGTCACCACCGCTGATGTGAAATGCTCGAATGGTGTTATTCACATCATCGACACGGTGTTGATGCCGCCGATGGCTAAATGATCAATCGTTAGATCGTGGATCTCTCCCATGTGGAATTCTGTTACAGTTCCCCGTTTCCAAGCGCTCACGACTTGGGAGCGGGGAAATTTTGC
>JAYTEI010000377.1:0-1005 GCA_043735445.1 Akkermansiaceae bacterium
CCTGCTGCCGCGCGAGCGGGATGCCGCAGAGGAGGATCGTGGTGCCGATGGCGGCTAGGGTGGATTTTTTCACGACGAGGATGCTGGTGGAAGTTTTTCCGAGACTCGAAAGCGCCGGGACCAGAAGGACCGGACCGGCTTTGGCCATTTCCGAAGTGAGACCGGCGGTGAGAATGCCGAGAGAAAGAGTGACCCCGCGGCGACCAAGGATGCGCTGAAGGGTTTCCAAGGCGCGGCGGGATTGTTTCTGCACGGCGGCGGCTGATTTGCCGACCCGCGTGGCGATTTCCGGAAAGGTCATTTCACTCACGAAATGCAGAAGAATTACATGCCGATCGGCATCGGGAAGAGTGCCGATGGCGGCGTCCAGATGCGGCAGCGCATCCTTCCAAGCGGTGTTGCTAGAGTCGGGTGAATCGGCGGGCGCGCGCATGAGAGCTTCTTTCTTGCGGTGGTGACGGGACTCGCTCCGGCGGACGGATTTCGCCTCCAGAATCGTCGTCCGGTGCAGCCACGCTGGAAGTGGCGAGTTTCCACCGGTGACGGATGAGGCCTTTTTCGCCAGCACGCAGAGCACCCGCTGCGCGACATCCTCCGCCAGAGTCCGGTCGTTTAGGGATCGCAGCGCGGTGTGGAAAATCAGGCCGGAGTAGCGCTCGGCGAGGCCGCGGAACGCCTGCTCGTCATGCGACTTCACAAAAGCTTTCAAGAGATCTTCATCTGGAGGCATCATCGGCATTTCTACCCCATTACTGCCAGTTTCCGGGCAGAGCGGACAATTTTCTGACGAAATTCCTCTCGTTCACAAGATAGCACCCATTTGGATCGACACCGCGGAAGTCATTGATAGGGGTTTGATTCATAAAATTCCTGCGACGGCGCTGTTTTTGTTGATCGGCTGGGTGGCCTGCACGGCGGATTTTTGCACGGGTTCAATTGCGGCGGGCGGTGATGGTGGCGAAGGCGAGGCGATGGTTGAACCGGTTCATGGCGTCGTGGAAGTCC
>JAYTEI010000378.1:0-5655 GCA_043735445.1 Akkermansiaceae bacterium
CGTTGCTACGGGAGAAGCCGTATCAAACGAAGATGTTACTGCAAGTGCATGACGAACTCGTATTTGACCTCGCGCTCGATGAGCAAGATGAACTCGTCCCAAAGATATTAGATGCCATGAAAACCGCACTGCCACTGCCGCACGGGGTGCCGATCGAAGTAGAATCTGGCACCGGGCCTAACTGGCTGGCAGCGCATTGATATAAAATTGTGTCCCGACTGTCTCAGTCGGGAGCAGCGCTAAGCAATCCGGCTGAGACAGCCGGAACACATTCTGCAATCGGCCCCGCTTTGATCTAGCTAGACAGGCCAGAACTGGGCACTAGGCTTCGGCCATGGTCACCAAGAGTTGGCAACTTCAGGAAGCCCAGAATCATTTCTGGCTAAGTAGTGGAGCGAGCCATCAAGGACGGCGTGCAAACCGTCACCAAACACTGAGTTGTCAACTCCGTCTCTCCCGCTCGACGCAGAAACCTTCAAGATTTGGGGGAAGCTATATGCAAAACACGAATCCAAAAGTTTCAAGATGGCCGTTCTCGACAGTCTGCTCGCCGCCACGGCGCTCAGGCACGGACTAGTCGTCGTCACCCGCAACACGGGGGATTTCCCTGCCTAACGACTGGCTCGCAGGGCTGAAGGGTAAAGATTTGTTTAGCCAGATCCTCAGCGGCAAGAACGGCAAGGTGGCCGGGGTGGAGGAATTCAAGATCGAGTCCGGGCGGCTGATTATTCGGCTGGGGGAGTGATCACAAATGCGCGAAGCGTTCCGGAGTGCGCGATGCTTTGCTCGCGCCGTGGTAGATTCAACTCTGCCGGATGGGGCGCGGAGCTTCCATCTGCCGCAGCCGGCAGCAAAGCGTGCCCCACTCCGAACCGGACTGGCAGATTTCCCGCATCCGGCTCTCCAGTGAGTGGGTTGCTCCTCGACGGAGACTGGCAATTGCCGTGATCTCCGAATCTAACAGGCGGCGGTGGCTTCGCTTGAACTGGTAGCCGAGGAAGTCGAAATGACCGTCGGCAGGGTTCATGTCCACCCCGCGGGTTTTGTCTGGATGCAAGGTGAGTCCGGCACCTCCCATCCATTCCTGGAGTTCTTCGATAATCTAACTCCCCCAGCTCCACCGCTCGGGATGCCAGAGATAACCATTACCCACCGGCAGCATGTGACCGATCCCAGGCCATGGTACATGGAATCCATAACAACGCGTCCGCTTCGCCGCAGCTTGTGCGAAGACTTTCTTGCGGGTTTCTACTCCTAACAGCGGCTCGTGGTCGAAGGCGATATACCACTCTGGATTGTGAAACATGAAGCCATGGTGATGCGCGAGATCCACGAAATGTAACAGCGATTCATTACCCGACTTGATTCGGAAAATCGCGTGGCCCGCCGTGTGACCGGGCGCGGCCTCGATGGTCACCGCACCATTGAAAAATTGGGTGCCCGCCTTCACCGGTTGTGAGACGCCCTTGAGGATTTCAAACTGCTTGCACACTTCTCTAATCATTCCGGGCAGCTCGGCGCGGTTGCGTTTGGTTTTTGAAAAATCCGGTTCCGCCGCGTGCCAGAATTCGTATTCCTCCGGCAGATAGTAGAACGCCGCGTTCGGAAATGCCGGTTTCCCACCCGCCACAAATCCCGCGAGATGATCCGCATGAGAGTGGCTCAAAAAACCAGCCGTCACCTGCTCTGGCGCGATCCCCGCTTGCAGCAAACCGTCCTGCAACCAGCCGATGTTAGCACTATCGCGCTCGCCGAACCCCGCGTCGAAAATCACCACCTCCTTGCCGATCCGCACCACTAGGATGTTCACATAGAGCGGGATTCCATCCATCCGCTCACCGTGGCTTTCCAGCCAATCCTTCATCTCCGGGTGCGCCTCCTGCGGCCACATCAGATCCAGCGGCCCACGGAAAAGCATGTGCCCGTCGCTGATCGACCAGGCATCTAACTCACCGATTTTAAACTGATAGACCAACGCATTGCCATGTTCCTTCGGCTTCGGCCCCGGTTTCGATTCTTGCCCTAACGCTACCCCGCCGGCTGCCGCGAAAACGCCGCTTAAAAACGACCGCCGTCCAAATCCCGGTGCTGAAGATAAGTCCATGATCTGCTCGATACGTGGCGAGGCACCGCCATGTTTCGCGAGATGCCAAGCCAATTATTTCATCGCGACGCCATGCGATATCGCTCCAAGTCCGCCGTTCCGATCTGATCCGCCGGAACTAGCAGATAGTGCCGTTCCTCCACCGTTTTCACCAAGCCATCATCATCCAGGCAAAGCTCAAACATCGCGATCCGCGAGTCGTCCATGAACTGCGCGGAGATGGCGCGGCAGACGAGATTGGGAAATTTCTCGGCACAGCATGCGATGTCTTGTTTCACCTGCACGGTCGAAAGCTGATCATTCCCGCCCTTCGCCTGCACCGGGATGATGAACTGGCAGCCGTGGCGGTCGATGCCGACGTAAACCTCGTCGATCTCAATTTGCCCAAGCCCCTTCACGGTGGTGCGAAGATGATTTTGAAGCGAGTAGGCGGTGATGCCGAGAAAGATATCAATCAGCCTGTTATAGCGGACGCGTGCAAGCAGTGCTTGTTCGTCTGATAGAGAATTGGAGTGAATGATTTCCGGCGTGGCATCGGGGATTGGCCGTTCGAGAAGGGAAAATCTGGACGGGTGAATCGAATCAATAGGTTCGAGACGAAACGCATAGGACTCGGTAGAAATCCGCTGAAGGTGCCATTGCCAACCAGACGGTTCCGTCTTGCGAATCTGTGATGGTAGCAGCATCCGGAGCGAACTAACACATGATTGATCGTAACAGACGAAATCGGAGAGATTGAGGCTTCGTGCGGAGATGAAGTTGCCCAGTCTCTGTGCTTCAATATCAAACATCTCAATGCTAAAAATCAGCGTGTGCGCTCCAGTTTCGTATAGTGATTTGAAGATACGCTCAAGCACAGTGGAGATCGGAAGAGTCATTCTGTTTTTTCAATTCTTAGTTAGCTAGGCCTGTCTGATGCGATTCGACATTGTTCATGTAGCGAGATCGAGCGGAAGATCGGTTATATCCCGAATGCGCCGTCCAGAAATCATTGTTGTTAGCATGTCCTTCGCATCGGGAAAATCTAGCTGACTGATGGCATCCACCAACTCCGGTAAGGCAATATGATAAAGACAGTCTATATCTCCAGTCCCCAGTGCGAGAGAAGCTAGTCGACTGGGGAGACATTCAGCGGTGACAATGACGATATGAGGCGTCCTTCCTTTGCGGTTTCGAATCAAATTGAGAGCTTCGGAACGGGCATTCTGAGAGCGATCACTGCGAAGCGTAAATTTACAGGACACGCAGGCGTGTAAAATTGGGCGGTGGCTAACCGTTTCCCGCAGGGGAGATCGAGCAGCTAGACCTTTGCCGAGATATATTCCGTTTTCGTTGATAACATCATCTGGTTCAGGCAATCGGGTAACGACGACATCTGGGCTGATTGCATAGTCGTTACCAAGAACTGCGGCTAGCTCGCGATACTGGAGGCAAAAAGTGGCCAGATCTCCAAGATGGGAATACTGCTCAAACGAAGTTATAGCTAGGTCAGATCGGCTTGTAATATGATCTATAGACCAATTCCCGGGTCGCAGGTGAGACAATGGTAAAAAGGCATCCCGAAGGAACGCCGCGACCGATCGTTCAAAGATGTCACCAAGAGATTGGCCAGCTAACTTTTTGGATTTCGTATGGCCCACAATTTTTTCGATAACCGCATTTGAGATTTCTAAGCTCGCACGGTTGCCATAGTCCGAATTACTTGCAGCTACTACCGTCCTCTTGGTTTTTCCCTTTCCAACGTTGTAATTACTAAACGTCAAAACACCATTCGACAAAAGAGAGTTAAAAAACTTTTGGCGGGCAGCTTCAAGCACACTTGGCATCGGATTTCTTAGTGATAGCTTGTCTGATTTTTTGGGCGATTGCATAGGCAACTGGTGGTGGGAATGCGTTGCCGATTTGGCGGTAAGATGCTGTTTTGCCACCAGCAAATTCCCATTCGTCTGGAAATCCTTGGATACGTGCAGTCATCCGCAAAGTGAGTCTTGGCATTCCCAAAAAACCCTTGGGTGGTGCTGAATTATCCAACGACTTGCCGTTGACGCCTAGAGATGCCCACGCCTTTCTGGCTCGTGTCGGCCCCAAGTCCGCACCGCCATGCTTCTTTGAACCACCCACCAGTGTCGGGGCAATTTCGTTAGCATTTGCAGCCCATTCAAACGCACCTTCCCAACCGTTAGCTGCCATCAGATCGACAAGGGTTTCGCCAACGGATTTTGGGTAGGATCCGTCGGCGAGTGGTATTGGAGGATAGAAGTTGCTTGCGTAGTCCTTGTGAATCCCAACGATTACTACGCGGGGACGGAGCTGCGGAACTCCGAAGTCAGAGGCATTGAGCAGATGCCAACTGGTTACATAACCCATCGATTTTAGGTCGTTTTTAAGTCTTAGCCGATAGTCCGTGAAGATGGCATCAAGGAAGCCACGAACATTTTCAAGCATGATGGCTTTCGGACGGCACTCTCTTACCAGTCGAAGAGCTTCTGGGAACAAGTCGCGCTCATCATCTGGGCCAAGTTGCTTTCCTGCTTTTGAAAAAGGGGGACATGGAACACCTCCAGCCAAGAGATCTACCCCGTTAAATTCGTTTGCGGAAAAATTCCGAACATCTCCTTCGATGACATTCCAATTCGGACGATTTAGGCGAAGCGTGGCGCACGCGTGCTTATCATATTCCACATGTGCCAATCCCTTAAATCCGGCCCGCTCTAAACCAAGCGCTTGTCCTCCGGCTCCTGCGCAAATCTCTAGGCAACTGAGCGTCTTTTTCTGATTATTGATTTTCACAGCACTCATAGTGTTCTAATGAACAAAATTAATTCGAGGGTCAAGCATTTCCAAGCGGAGAGTGAGTCGCAAACTGCCTTTAGGAAATTGTAATCATGGAGAATCTTCAAGCACCACATCTCACCCAAGAATCTTCGGCCCCAGCCTTGCTAACCAATCTGCGAGTTCTGCAGCGGCGCGGGTGGTGGGCAGGGCTTCGAGATCATTTAGATTCCAATGATAGGTGAGTTTGTAGCCGTCCCATTCGCCCGCTGCGCCGCAGTCGCGCATCCAGCCGGCGGCTTGGCGGTTCTCCGTGAGAACGTGGCCGACCATGACTTCGACACCGGCGCGGAAGGCTGTTAGCCACATCAGCGCCAGTAGCAAGGTGCCGATGCCGCGACCGTGCTCGGCGTCGAGGACGATGAGGGAAATTTCCGCATCGGCGGGGTGATCGGGATTGCGCCACCAACTCGCGCCACCGAGCGGACAGAATTCGCGAGAAAGGTCGAGCACGGTCCAGGAGACATGGGCCGCCGGATCTTGAGCAAGCACGCGGGAGAGCATTTTCTCGCCGACGACTTCGCCGGTCTGGGTCCAAAACCGGTTGTAGCGAGCTTGCGGGGAAAGCCGCCGATAGGCTTCTGCGAGTTCGGGCCGATCCTCTGGGATCAATGGCCGCGCGATGACAGGCGTGCCATCGCGGAGAAAGAGTTCTAGCCGGTCTGGGGTTTCCACGCGGTGAGTCTAGCCGGTTAGTGGTTTAACGCAAAACCGCAGCG
>JAYTEI010000379.1:0-5651 GCA_043735445.1 Akkermansiaceae bacterium
TTCTCCCGCTTTTCTCAAAAATGTCCGGCCCGGCGTCATGCGCTGGGTGCTCAAGAATGATCGCAACGTCACGCCGCTGATGATGGCCGCCGATTCCGGGGTCATCCTCACCGCGCACAATCTTATCCGCGCTGGGGGAAAAGTGGATGCGCGGACCCGCTCGACTAGCCTCTGGCCAATCAATTTCGCCTCCCGCCGCCACGATGTGAAAATGATGCGCTTGTTTCTCGGTCGCGATCCACTGCACGAGGAGCGCCGCATCGAGATCCGTCTATCAGAGCAACGCGCACGCATGTATGACGCACAGGGCACCGAGATTTTCACGACCAAAGTCTCCACCGGTCGCCCGGGCTTCACCACGCCCACCGGCGAATTCGTGATCACTAACAAGAACCGCGATTGGACCTCCACGCTCTATCACGCCAGCATGCCCTATTTCCAACGCCTGAGCTGTGGCGACTTCGGCCTCCATCAGGGCAACGTCCCCGGCTACCCGGCATCGCATGGCTGCATCCGCGTGCCGGCTGGAAATGCCGCCAAGCTTTTCACCCTCACCCGCGCCGGTGACCGGGTGAACATCGTGCCGTAAAACGGGGTGGCGCGAGGGTGGATAGTGGCTGGCGGCTGGCGCGTCTCGCAAGTGGCTGGCGCGTCTCGCGCCAGACCGTTGCAGAGGCGTCCCGCCTCGCGCATCTTTTCTCCGGGCGAGACGCCCAATCCTGTCAGTTCAAGAATTTCTAACCGCAGATGCACGCAGATGCACGCAGATGAAGAACACAGATAATGACTACGTTTTCATCCCATTTATCTGCGTGCATCCTGTCCATCTGCGGTTGAATTCTCTTAATTTATAACCTATCCCGCCAGTTAGGGGTAAGACGCCCGGACAACGGTCTGGCGGGAGACGCACCAGCCTCCTTCTGCAGGCAATCCCTCCCATCGCGACGCGCGGAAGTAGGGCTAACCTCCACCCTCCTACCACCCTAGCAGCCGAGTCACTGCCGTGCGCAGCGCAGCCTCCAGCACGGCAGCCTCACCGTGGCTGAGAGGAATTGTTAGCTTGCGCAGGGATTTGTCGGTGGAGTCTTGGCGGGAAATACTGAGCAGGTAGGGCGCTCGGTCTGGGTCGTCTTGGTGAGTCAGGTCGCAGGCGCTGTTGGCCCTTTCCGATTGATGAAAAAGCTTGGCTTGAGGCACGCGACCTTGCAACGCGGCGAGCACCATCCCGAGGTCCGGGAGACCCCACTTCATGGTGATTTTGTTTTCCCAGTCGAACTGCTTGTCACCGGACTGGTTCGCCGCATCGACAAACAAGCAGGCTTTCGCGCGGTTGAGGCCGAAGCGCACCACGCCGCCAGTGCCGCGGGAGTTCGCTTTGTAAATTGCGTATTCAATGGAGCGTTCGCTGAGCGTGGCGGGATCGAGGACGGTGTCGTTCATGGGAGTGCTTGGTTGATTTCGCATGAAACATCCACCACTCGGACGGGGCATGGCAAGCATAAAGTGTTCATTTGAACAATTTTTAAATAGCGGGCTTCTGAGGCTGAGAAATCAACCTTGGCCAGCCTCGCTCCGGCGGGCACGCTCTGCCGCAGTGAACGCCCGCGTGCTGATTGATGGCCTATCGGAACTCGTCTTCGACTATGCCATTCCGGCAGGTCTCGACGTGCGTCCTGGCTGCCGCGTCCGCATCCCGCTGCGGCGGAAATCGGCGACCGGCACCGTGCTCTCCACCGGTGAGGCGGAGCAGGCAGACTTCGCCCTCCGCGAGTTGGAATCGCTCATCGATCCCGAGCCGCTGATCACGCCCGTCCTCCTGCGCACTGCGGATTGGATCGCGCACTACTATGGCTCCAGTATCGAGTCGGTCATCCGCTCCGTGCTGCCCGAGGGCGTGCGTTCCGAGGAAAACTCCGCGAAGACCCGCCGCGTCGCGGTGTTAGACGCCGCGCCTGATCCCACGGTTCTGGGGAAATTGGAAAAACGCGCCCCCCGCCAGTTCACCATCCTTGCGCTGTTAGCCCATGCTCCTGAAATGCGCTTGCCCGTCGCCGATCTCGGCGAAGGAAATACCGCCGCGCTCAAGTCCATGGAAAAAGCCGGCCTGCTCCGCCTCGAGGCCGAGGAAGTCCGCCGCGATCCGGACGCCGACAACGTCGAGGAAATTCTCGAATCCAAACCCCTCGATCTCAACCCCGGACAGGCTGCTGCTTTGGAAGTGGTTCTAGCAGCCGTCACCGATCCCGAGAAATCGAAGCCAATCCTGCTGCTAGGCGTCACCGGCTCAGGCAAAACCGAGGTTTATCTGCAAGCCGCCCGACGCGCCCTCGATCTCGGGAAAACCGTCCTCGTCCTCGTCCCGGAAATTTCCCTGACTCCCCAGACCGTCCGTCGTTTCAAATCCCGCTTCGCCGCGATGCAGGACCAAGTCGCCGTGCTGCATTCTAACCTTTCCCAAGGCGAGCGTTTCGACGAGTGGCACCGTATCCGCAAAGGCATCGCCCGCATCGTCATCGGCGCACGCTCCGCCGTGTTCGCGCCGCTGCCGGACCTCGGGCTGATCCTTGTCGATGAGGAACACGAAAACACCTACAAGCAGGAAAACGTCCCGCGCTACCATGGCCGCGACGTCGCCGTGCTGCGGGCCGCCTTCGAGCCGTGCGCCATCGTGTTAGGTTCTGCCACTCCGTCGCTAGAATCGTGGAATAATACCTTAACCGGCAAGTATGACCTCCTCCGCCTCAATGAGCGCGCCGACGGCGCATCCATGCCGCTTGTCCGCGTGGTGGACATGCGCATCGAGCAAACCAAACACAAGGGCGCGCCCGCCATCCTTTCCGACAAACTCCGCACCGCCCTCGAACAGCGGCTCGAAAAAGGCGAGCAGTCCATCCTCTTCCTCAACCGCCGCGGCTTCGCCCGTTCGCTGCAATGCACCGCCTGCGGCCACGTTTGCCAATGCCCGCACTGCGCCGTCGCACTCACTTACCACCGGACCGACGAGCGCCTCGTCTGCCACGTCTGCGGTTATCAATCCATCGTCCCGCGCAAGTGTCCCGAGTGCCGCGATCCTAACATTCTACTCCAAGGCTACGGCACTCAGAAGGTCGAGGAGGTGATGGCCAAGGTTTTTCCCAAAGCGAAATTCGCCCGCATCGATGCCGACGCCATGCGCCGGAAAAACGCGCTGCGGGACACTCTATCAGCCTTCAAGGCGCACAAGATCGACATCCTGATAGGCACCCAGATGATTGCCAAGGGACTGCATTTCCCCAACGTCACCCTCGTCGGCATCCTCAACGCCGACCTCGGCCTCCACGTCCCGGACTTCCGCGCCGGCGAGCGCACCTTCCAGCTCATCACCCAAGTCGCCGGCCGCGCCGGGCGAGGCGAGCTTGAGGGCGAGGTCATCGTGCAAACTTTCACCCCGCACTCGCCGTCCATCCAGTTCGCTCGCAAGCACGACTTCGATGGCTTTTCCGAGCAGGAAATGGAGTTCCGCCGCGAGTATTCCTTCCCGCCTTATGCCCACTGCGCCGTCCTGACATCCCGATCGACCCACGAGCGCCGCGCCGAGTTCACCCTGCAAACCCTCCATCTCCGCCTCGCGGAAAACCTCCCGAGCGGCATCACCCTCGGTGAGGTGCTGCCCTCGCCGCTCATCCGCTCGCACGGCCAGTTCCGTTTCCAGATCACCCTCCGTTCCCACCGCGCCCGCCCGCTGACCAACCACGTCCAACAGATTCTATCAAAGACCCCGCTGCCCGAAGACGTCACCGTCGTCTTCGACATGGACGCGCTGAACTTTTCCTGACGGCGAGATGCCCGGCGAGGTAAGATTTGAGCTTAATTTGGTGTCGTTTACTTTTAAAATCACTGGTCGGCGAAGCGGTAAATGGCGTTGCGGTCACGGATCTTGTCGCTGATCCGGGTGACGATGCGGAGTTCCTCAAGCCGTTTCAGGTTGTAGCGCACGGCCTGTTCACCGAGATGAAGATGACCGGCCAGGGTCTCGATGGTCGCTTCGAAAGTCTCGAAGAGATGGTCCAGCAACTCCCGTTGGCTCGGGTTGAGATGGGGCCATTGGGTCTCGATCCGGGTGAGGACATCGGAATGGATTGTTTCCCGGCGTGAGGCGACTTGGTTGCGCAAGGTCAGGGTGACGCTGTCCTGGGCGTTCGTGTAAACCGGCTCCGCCAACATCGACTCGCGCATTGCGCCGTAGATCCGCGGTACGCCTTCGTTCAACTCGCGGACATAGCCGAGGTCCGATAGCGCGCGAGCGATGCGGGGGTTTCGTGAATAGCGCTCGGTGCGGATGTTTTCCACGGTGACTTGAGCGGGCCGCGGGCCGCTGTTGGCGATGACGAGCCGGTCGTCATAGTGCCGGATGTAAATCGAGTTGCCCTGGAGGTTGTAGGAGCGGTGGCAAAGGGCGTTGATGATGCCCTCCAGCCAGGCTTCTTTCGGGTATTCCGGGATGCGTTCGAATTTCCCCTGCTTGAGATTCAGGAAATAGTAATCGCGCAGGGAACCCTCGATGAAGGATTCGAGGGTTTTGACGAGCGACGGGATGTTGCCTTCCATCCGTTCGTCCTTGATCACGTTGAACTCGGAGCCGGACTTGCTCTCGATGCCCGCATAACGCACGTAGCGGATGAGGGCGCTGGGGATGTAAAGGCCGGGATCCCGAGCGAAAAGGAGAATGGCGGCGTTCTTGTAAACGACCCGGCCATCGCGGGAAACGGCAAGGCCGCATTTGACGGCGAGGTCTTCGAACGTGCCTTGGTAGCGCATGGCGCTGCGGTATTCCTCGCAGGTCTGGGGACGGAGGTGCGCCGGGTCGAAATCCTCGCGGAGTTCATCCTCGTATGAGCGGATGGGCTTGTTGTATTCGAGCTTTTTGACCTCGTCGCGGGTGAGCGGGCCTTTGTTGCTATCGGCCACCCAGAGGGACAGGGGACAGGGCATTAATCATGTTAATCATGAGTGGGTCGATTGCCGCTCGCCGGGACTTCCCGAAGCCAAGCCGAAGACAAGAAAGGTCTCGGTGGCTGGAACATGGGCCGCCTGCCGAGCTGGCCGATCTCGGAATTTCCGCCGTCGCCGTCAATCTGACATTCCGCAACATGAAAGACGGCCACCCGAACCAAGCATGTGCTAAAAATTTGGAGAGAAATCAACCTCTGGCAATGTATGAGACCGCCTTGTGTCGAACTCGATGGCCAGACCGGCGTCAGAAAAATGCGCTAAATGTTCCAAACGATTTGTCCGCTAAACCCATAACCCACCCGATTTTCCCATGTATTTGAAACGCCTTCTCTCCCGGCTTGCCCTCACGCTCAGCATCTGCAGCGCCACCCTCCATGCCCAGCAGAACGTCACGGTGGCGGCAGTAGATCCGGTGGATCGGCTTGCGGGAAGCACGGTGCTCGGGGAGTGGGCGACGGCTGGAAATCTGGACGGCTGGATCGGCGCTGATGTCACCGGGCTCACGTCCGCAGGCGGCTTTCTCACCGGCAGCGACGCCTCGGCCACGCTGAACGCGTCCATCAGCCTGGGCGCGATCGCGAGCGCTCCGGACCTTGATTTTGGATTCAATGATTACCTGCAAATCCGCTTGAAGCTGCCCGCATCCTACACCGGCGATG
>JAYTEI010000380.1:0-2535 GCA_043735445.1 Akkermansiaceae bacterium
TTCTCAGTGGCAGCGTTCTTCTCGGCGCTGCATTATTTCGGGCTGATCACGACTGCCACGGCATTCGTGCTATTTCTCAGCGAGCCGAGCCAACTCGCATCAAAAGTGATCGTGGGTGGCCTCGCATTCAGCGGAGTGACGTGGATGATTGCGTTTTTTAAACGCCGTTGCGCCTATTGCCCATTGTGCAAAGGGACGCCGATGATCAACTCCGGTGCCCTCGCTCATTCGCGGGCCACCCGCATCTATCCGTTCAATCACGGAGTGAGCGCCACGCTCTCGATCATCGCCACCCAGACGTTCCGCTGCATGTATTGCGGCTCGGATTTCGACCTGCTCAAAAAGCCGTCCTATCAGCGCGGCAAGCAGTCCGGCAACTACACCGAATGATCAAGGCAGGCGCAAGCGGGCGTGACGCTCGGCCATCGTCCATGCCACTTCGGGGACTAACTGGTGCCAGCGCTCCTCCTTGGAATGGATCATCCGGCAGACATCGCGACCGGTGAATGATAGAATGAGATCGTCCTCACACGGAATCGCTTGGATCCTTCCGTTAGTGAGGAAATGCCGATAGAGATGCACGCTGTCGTCCGGCGCACGGAAGGAATCGGCGGTGACGAGTTCGCCATTTTTGCGATTTTTCCAGGGAAACACATGCAGCGTGACGCCCTCCTTGAACAAGCGTCCGAACGATTCTAACAAGCCGCCGGCCAGGTTCTCCGACCACTTCGGTTTGAACAACTCGTTTAGCAACCCGATGCTGAGGATGATCCCGACGGGCTTGCTGGTGTAGCGGTGGAGGAAGGCCGCAAGCCGGTGGAACTCGGCGAGGCGCGAGAGTAGCACGGTTTTCCCGAGCGACTGGAGTGCGTCCGCCCGGTCGAGAAAATCCACGGGATCGACCGCGCGGCCGCGCAGCAGATTGTGCATGGAAATTTCACACAGCTCGATGGCGGAGACCCGGTCTTCTTCACTCAACGAGTTCACAAATCCCTCGCGAGCCTGCGCAAGCATCTTGAGGTGGACGTTCATCACCGGATCGAAACTCCCGCGCAGCAGCAGCACCGGGTGCCGGTAGAGCGCCTCCGCTGGCTGGACGACTTCGCCGTTCGGTAGGAACATCGTCGCGTCGGTTAGACCGCTTTCGACTAACTGAAGGGCGCAGAGTCGATTGTCGAAAAAGCCGTATCCATGGCCGGTGAATTTCAACAAATCCACCTCCACCCGCCCGGTCACGAGGTTGTCGAGCAGTGACTCGACGAACTTTTGCAGATGCCCGCGGTGGCGAAATGCCGAGTGGATGAGATTCACGCCGATGGTGCCGAGCGCTTCCATTTGGTCGATCGTGCGAGTGTCTAGCAATCTAACGTGCAGAATGATGTCTGACGGCGGATCGCCGGGTTTCATCTGGAAACGGATGCCGAGCCAGCCGTGGCACTCGCCATCATCCTTCCAGCCGCGGGCGCGCACCGTGTTACAAAACGAAAAAAACGTGGTGTCCTTGCCGCGCTTGGGAGCGAGCCGCTCTAGCAGGATCGCGTATTCGTGATCGAGCATCGAGGCCAGCCGAGTGGCCGAGACATAGCGATCCGCTTGGCCGTAGATGGCGTCGCTCATCGTCATGTCGTAAGCGGAAATCGTTTTCGCCACGAGTCCCGCCGTGCCGGACGCGCGGAAAAAGCAGTTGGCCGTTTCCTGACCCGCGCCGATCTCGGCGAAAGTACCGTAAACTAACGGGTCGAGGTTGAGTTCTTGGGCCTTGTCGTAAGTGGTCGGAATCATGGCGCGTCTCCCTCTTCCACCCAACCATCGGCCACCAGGCGTTCGATCACCACTTGGCTACTGGTGGTGGCCCCTGCGGGAAATTTTAGGGACAACATCATCGCCAAACTCTTGGTCTCCCCATCCAGGTGAATCCGTTGCTCTAACTCAGATCCCCTTTCGACATAACCATAGAGCGAGGTTTCGCCGTCGGGTGATACGAGCCGATAGGAATGCCATTTCGACTCATCGGCGAATCCGAAGTTATAGTATTCCACCGCCGACACGGTGAGCCGGAAGACGTGGCCGGTGACTGGCTTGGTTGCTAGAAATTTCTCCCAGGAAATATCCGACCAGCCGACCCAGCTTTCCCAGTCGATCTTCAAACCCTGCGGCGTCTCTATCAGCGCCAGCGCCTTTTCCTCGTGGTCGCGCGTCAAGACGGACAGCGAAATGAATTTCTCCCGGATCGAAACACTGCCGCTTGAGTTGAACTGTGACAGCCCCGCAGCCTCGATTTTTCCTGCTGTGTAAAATGCCCGCATCCGGGCTTCCGCCACCGCCGGGTTGCGAACTAACGGCAACAGGTCGTCCACCGTGGTGGCTTCTAAGAACTGTTTCACCAATGGCTCACTCGCAGCCAACAGCGTCGCCTCGCTGCGCTCAAGCAGCGGTGCCGCTACTTTGGCACTCGCCGCCGCCGAGATTGGAGCCGCGGATCGCGCCACCGCTTTTTCCCCGCGATTCATCGAAAAAATCACTCCGCCGACGATC
>JAYTEI010000381.1:0-2532 GCA_043735445.1 Akkermansiaceae bacterium
CCGGCGACGCCCTCAACACCCAAAAAAAACGGCATTCATCATCACCCGTCACGGCGGCGACTACCTGCTAGGCCTCAAGGACAACCAGCCCACCCTCCAGCGCCGTCCCCGACGAATGGGTCGGCGACTGGGAAAAAGACCACGGCCGGACCCAGCGCCGCCGCCTCGCCCGGGTCGATTTGGATCAGGACATCAGCCCCTTTCCCGGCGCGCACCAACTCATCCGGAGCACCCGCGAGTGGACCGAAGGGAAAAGCGATGAGATCAAAAGCGAGACCCGCTACTTCATCACCAGTCTCGAGCGGGAGGAGAGAAGCGCCGCCCGGCTCGCGCAAGCCATTCGCGGTCATTGGTCGGTGGAGAACAAAAACCACTGGAAACGCGAGACCAGCCTGTTTCACCTCATTCCAGATTCCGTCTCGCACCGCCACATCGGTATCGATGACGGCCCACACGTGGTCGAAGGGAGTCTTGGAAAACGACTGCTCCTCCCGCTACTTTTTCATCTCCGCATTTCTTTCCTCCACCAAGCGGATTGCCGTCGCGATGACATGAAGCGGATGCGAGGCGTCTCCCGGCTGAACATGGATCTCCACCGTCGAGAGCTTCAAATCGTCCCGCAGCAGCCGGAAATATTCAGGCTCCGTGACGGTTCCTTCCGTGACGATGAGAAAGGAGTCGCCCAAGTTCACGCCCCTCGCCGCCCGTTCCGCCGCAGCTTTTCGCTCCAAACCCAAAGCGGCGTCTGCTATCCACCACTGCTCACCCGCCATTGCTCAGGACTCCTCCCCCCTGCTCGGTTAGCGTTTCCGGTGAACCCAGCAAGCCTTGCGGGATGTAGGGTATTCCGCCGTAGCGGCCGGCCATGTAGCCCCGCGCCCAGGATTCGTCCTTTCTCGGTTGGTAATCCGTCAGCGGATACAAATGAGATCCGCCGTCTTCATCTTTCTCCGTGAACCAGACTTGGTCCCGTCTCAGCAAAGTAGGATCGAGTAACAGTGGATTGTGCGTCGTGAACAGCACCTGCGCTCCGCCGGAATTTGTTTCATCACTGAAAACAAGCCGCAACAATTCATACACCATCTTCGGGTGCATGCTCGTATCCAGTTCGTCGATGCACACCACTTGGCCCTTCTGGAGAATGTCCAACAACGGACCTGCCAGAGTGAACAGGCGCCGGGTCCCTGCGGCTTCGGAAGCCCATGGCAAAGTCACCCCGCCGCCATCCTTTCCTCGGTGGATCAGTTTGATTCGCTCGTCCGCTCTGGATGGGCGTCCCTTTCTCGCCATGAGAATTTCTTCAACGTGCCGGGGCACGTTGAGTTTCTTCCATTCCTCCAACAAACGGTCCGGTTTCCGATCTTCTTTTGGCAACGAGGCCCAGATCTTACCGAACAATTCTTGCATTGCCTCCTCGCGTTCGGGCAATTCCGCGCCGACCACGCCGATGTCCGCATGGCGCAAAACAGCGACAACTTTGTCCGCCAGCTCTGAACCCTTTGCGAATTCCTCGATCGTAAATTCATTGTCGAGTCCCCGCATCCTCACGCTGAGGTCGAAGAATCGCAGGCCTTCCTTGAACCAACGAAAAATTGGCTCCAGTTGCGTGTCACCCAGGCTGATCGCCTTCGAGAGAAACAACACGCTCGGCAGAGTGAACTCTCGCTTTTTGGGATCCGGCTGGTAGCCGCTGGGACGGTCCGGCGTCCATGCATAGCTCTGGCTTTCCTCATTCCAATCCCGGGAAAACCAGAGCTGTCCTTTCGCATTGGGAAAGGTGCGGACCGCTTCGCCAGTGCCGGTGCCACGGGCGTGGCAGGAGCGGTGGAAGGCAAGGCGCGTGGGTTTGTCGAATTTCCCGGGCCAGGTTTTGACGCCCATGCCGTTGAAAATGAAGTCCATCACCTCCCAGGTCCGCTTGGCGAGCGAGTCGATGGCGGGGTCCGGTTTTTTCGAAATGGAGGAGATTTCCGTGGTAATTCATAGCCGCGCATGAGCCGGACGGGACGATGACGGGTAGATCCCCGGCGAAAATGGCGTGCGACTTTGCGCGAGGCGGTCCAATAGCCGGAGTTGAACGCAGGCTGGCCGCAGCAGGTCTGGTTTCGGGGTATTCGACGGTCACGCCAAGGTGCTCAAGCACCTCGACAGTTGCCTTGGCGGTGTCGTCGTAGAAAACGTCGCAAAGGCAGGTGCCCATGATGAGCACGCGTGTACCGGTGGGGCGAAGGAGTTGTATGGCCATGAAAAAATTCGACAAGGAGGTCTCGCCGCGCGGATTATGTTAGATCGTTGAAGCCGCGCGGTCCCGGAGCTCTTCCAAGCGCCCGCGGGTGATCGGATAGAGGCGGATGGTGAGCAAGGAGACGAGGCAGATAACGGCACCGACGACAAAAGTGACCATGCCGAGATTCCAAATCGCCTGCGGTGTCTGGGTTACGGCCTTGCCGTCCTTAGGCACCTGATAGCCGATGCCGCTGAGGCACCAGCCGGCGACGATGAGGCTGAAGGAAATGGCCATGCGCATCGCGA
>JAYTEI010000382.1:0-2530 GCA_043735445.1 Akkermansiaceae bacterium
AGGCGGGGGGAGAGGACCGAAGACCCCCGTTTTCCGGTCGCCGCCGGTGGGTAATTCTAATTGTCGCTGAGGGGATTTATAATTGTCGCTGGACACCACCCACGTGGGGATGGCCCGCATTTCTGCGCAGACACCCGCGCCATTGGGTTGATTTCCCCACCCACGTGGGGATGGCCCGTGGTCAAGTTCGGCTACATCAAGTTCAAGAGCGATTTCCCCACCCACGTGGGGATGGCCCGTCGTTCAGCGCGATTTCAAACGCGAATTTCGCGATTTCCCCACCCACGTGGGGATGGCCCGCGTGGACGGCTACGTCGATCAAATCGAGCGCTGATTTCCCCACCCACGTGGGGATGGCCCGTCCGAAGCAAAGACCCTTGCCGCCCGCGAGAAGATTTCCCCACCCACGTGGGGATGGCCCGCAGCCGAGCACGCCGACATGGTAAGAGCTCATGATTTCCCCACCCACGTGGGGATGGCCCGAAACGCTAGGATATTCACTCCACAAGGCCGCAGATTTCCCCACCCACGTGGGGATGGCCCGAGCGGTCGCGCCGTGCCTTGCGGCCCGTGCCGGTCCGTGGCAGCGGGACCTGCCGCCCCGACGAGAAACCGCGGGGCAAGAAGAAGAAGACTGCCCGACTGGCATGGCGTGTCAGTTAAACCTGCCTATAGACCGAAGCGGATGCGGGCTAACGCCCTGCCGCTTCCTTTCGGAGACACCACAACCAGGTTTAACGAGGAAGCTTTCGCTCCCCCGCCTCCAAGGACAACTTCAGATTGCCCAGACAAGCCGAATCGGTGACAATGAACCAAGCCCCTATGAAACCACCGACCCAAGAGCCCGGCATTAAAAATCATCGGGATCTATGACGAAGTGTGCTCTCGTTCAAACGAGAAGATGCCCCGAATATGCTACCAGCCCTCAATCCGGCAATGAGGTGCAATGAACAGGAATGCAAAATGAACTCAAAGGCGATCTTGCCGGATCCGAGCAGACAAACCATACTATCCTTGTCAAAAATTATGAACCTAACCCGAAAGAAAAAACAAGCAAGAGCAGCTGACCAGCTACGGGTGGAACGCGGGGAAATCACCCGGGACGAACTACAGGCAAAAAACAGCATCATCCCCATGGAGCTGGCAAACGACCCGGAATGGAGGGCGAAGCGACTCGCCGCCGCAGCAGCATCCATGAACCGCCCCCGCCCGAAGCTCAAAATCCCCGCCAGCCTGCTTCGAACAAAAAATACCTGACAAGATGAAACCTGAATCATTCACACCCGAACAACTGGAGCCCATCCTTAAACTCGCCAGCGAGTGTGGCATGATCCTTGTGGGTGGGCAGGCAGTGAACAGCTGGGCCATCCTCCTCGAAGATCCCGAAACCGAACCTTGGAAATCACTCCGCCCCTACACCAGCGAGGATGCAGACATGCTCTGCTCAGAAATCCAAATGCTGAAATTCGCCAAGGCACTGTCTGAGTCAGGGTGGGCCGTCCAAGTTTTTGAGCCGGAAGGCAAAGAGGTGAAGATCAACGTAGGCGCAATACGGATCAACGGAAAGATCGCGGGCAAACAACGATTCGTTGAGATGAACTTTCTTCGTCAACTGCAAGGTGTTTCTATGCAAGAAATCGCAGAGAACAAGGAAGAGATCCCGATCAAAACCCACACGATCAAGGTTATCGACTGCCTACGGCTCCTCGAATCCAAAACCATCAGCCTCAACACACTCGACCAATCACAACGGCAGGACAGGAAGCATCTTATACTCTGCTGTGCGGCCCTTCGGGAAATCCTCAAAGAGGGAGCAAAAGCTCCCGATCCCACAGGACTCATCACCACAGCCAACCGAGTGCTCCAAAGCGCCGAGTTTCAAATTGGGCTGGACACGCTGAAAAACCACAAGATCGACCTCCTCGATTCCATCCCATGGGAACCATGGAAAATTTCCAAACACTCCGAACTGAAAGAGTTCGCCGAACAAGAAGAAACCATCCGTTCAGGAATCCAAGGGAGAATCGACGAGGCCAAAGAACTTAAAGCATGGCTGGCATCACTCAATCCCAAAACGCCTCCCGTCGAACCCAAGACAGACCCACCCAGCTTCGGGTGAAATTCCATCGCACTAACAGATGTGCGCCAATCAAAACCACCGCCACCCCTTCCGGAACGAAATGTGCGCCCGGTTAGCTTCGGGGAATCCTGCGGACCCCTTGAGTCACCGTGCTGGTCGGTGGCTGGCCAAGGCCACCTGCCGCCCCAACGAAAACCGTGGGGAGAAACTGCCCGACTGGCAAGGCGTGTCAACTAAGCCGGCTGGATGCCAATGTCACCACTTTGGACAAACCCAGACCACCCCCTGCCTCTAAAGGAGCCGGTGGTGGTCGTGCCATTCAAGCCGACCCATCGACCACCTCCGCCAGGCTCTCGACCAGGGCCACTATCTCAAGGCCGGACGCCCCGCCGGACACGTCCTCTGGCAAGGAATCTACCGCACCGACACCGAGGCGGACTGCCCCGAACT
>JAYTEI010000383.1:0-12151 GCA_043735445.1 Akkermansiaceae bacterium
GGCGCAGGACGGTGAATTTCAAATGCAGTTTGGCGGGCGCGGTTTCGGTCATTGAGCCAGAGTGCCCCATGCATCCGCGGCAGGGCGGGCAGCAGGGTGGGGTCCACGAGTTTGAGCTTGTCGGCGAGATGGGCGAGCCGGGCATCGCCCCACGAGGTGGGGATTTCGCCGGCGAGTTCGAGGAACACTTGTTTGAGCAATTCGGGGTCGCCCCCCCCTGCGCTTCGGAGAAACTGCCCAGACTCACCGGCCTTGAGCAGACGTCCTTCTGCACACGCTTGAGATGGCTCGTCGCGCAAAGAGCCAGCGCATGGCATCGACCACCGGATTGAGCAAACCGCAGAGAAAGAGACAGAAATAGTCAGACTCTAGCAGTTTGCGTTGGGGGCCGCCGGGCTTTTTCGCAACTTTGGGTGCCGCCGCCTGCGCTTTGGCGAGACGTGCCCGGAAATCATCGAGAAGTTTCCAGCCGGAAAGCTTTTTCTCAGAAAAAGTTCCTGTGAAGCAGGGACAATGCTGAACACTTCTGGGCTAGAATAAAATGTTGCATCCCAAAAAGCGGCATGATTCCTCCGATGCAAGTCGGCCCCTCTTGTGATGAGAATTTTCACTACTTCCAAGTGATCGGACCGGATGGCGAGAATCAAGCTGGTGTCGTTTTTCGACTCCCTGCTGATTGAGGAGGATTGCATGTCGCCGATCCGGCCGATACCGGCGAGAGCGATGAGTGCCAAATCGGGTGTTTTCTGACGGTAATTTCCCCGATCAAGTAGCAAGGCAACGATCTCGCTGGTTCCGTCTTCGGCCGCCGAGCGCAGCAAGTGATCGTTTTAGAGGTGGATGTCCGCCCCTTCGTCGAGAAGCAGTTCCACCGCTTGCGGATGACCGTTTTCCGCTGCGTGACACAGCGCAGTGTCTTCATCCACATCCAAGCCTGTTGTCAGATTGAAGAGGGTTTTTAGGGCGCTCGTCTGGCCGCGTCCTGCCGTAAAATAGAGAGCTACATGGATGTCCGCGCTTCTGTCGGCGAGCAGTTTCGCGGCCTGGCTGCTGCCGCGTTGATAAGTTCTTGATGGATTGTCATGATATTTTTCTAAATTCTCTCGCTGAGGTTGTTGGGCGAAGGTTTGCGGGGAGACAGCCCCGTGAAGCCACTTGGAGTGGTGAGTGGGGGTTCAAATTAACCCACGTCCGTGACAGTTTTTCTCGCAGGCTCCTGAGGGATTCCTTACAAACGAGCGACTCACGGTGCGAAACCATGCGACATCGACTGAATCCACAAACGCACAAACAACCATGAAGCCGAACCAGGATGCAGCAACTGCTGCAATCCCACTAGATGGCGGAACGGGAGGGATTTGAACCCTCGGTAGGGTTACCCCTACGTTCCCTTAGCAAGGGAGTGCTTTCGACCACTCAGCCACCGTTCCATGATGCGGGTCGGGAGGTTTGAACCATAGCGAAAGCAGAACGTCAACCCTTGGCAGGTGGAAACTTTCAGGAAATTAAAATTGGCCGGGTTCAGTCCGTGGCAGGGTGCTCCTCATTCACTTCAGGCTTCGCTTCGGCAGGAACTTCGGCAGTAGTTTCGAACGGAGGGGGCGCTGGAGGTTCATCCACGGCAGGCGTTTCCTCTACAGTTAGAGCCTCCGGGGCAACCGCTTCGGCGACTTCTGGATCTGGGGCATCCGCTTGGGTTTCGATGGGTGCCTCCGCGAGGATTTCCTGATCTCGAGCCCGAGAATCAGCCGCAACCTCACCCACTTCAGCCTTCGGCTTCTTGGACTTTTTCTTCTTCTTTTTCTTCTTCGGCTCGCCGCTGGGTTCAGTGGCGTTGGCCTCGCGGGCGTCTTGAACGACGAGCGTGTCGTCGGTGTAAAGCAGGATGTGCCCTTGATGCAGCAGCCAGAAAAGATCCGCCGCATACTCGGCCGGCGGGGCGGTGCTGCCTTCTGGCAGGACGGATTTCCACAGTCCTTCGAGTTTCGCCGGGCTGTTCTCGCGAATCCAGGTGACCATCTGGCCGGGGCGCTCGGCGAGGATCGTGTTGAGCGGCAGCGGATGCGGGCGGGCGGGGCCGGTGTGGAGTTTGCCTTGGCGTTTAAAAACCGGAAGATGCTCGGCCTCGACGGCGCGGCACACTGCCGGGATCAAGATCGCCGGATGATTGCGGGCGTGGGTGCCGGAATTTTTCAGCGAGACTAACAACGAGGGTGATAGATTTTTGGCCGGGATCGCTCCCGAGACATCGGCTATGCGGACTTCTTCGAATGCCTTGTCGAAACAGCGTGCGCCAAGTGCGCGCTCAGCTTCCGCGCGGTCGTCGATCCATGCCTCGTCGTCCTCGCCTTTGATCCGCCAGCGAGTCTTCTTCTTGGTCGTCTCTAACCACGCGTTGACGGCTTCCTCACCGCGCTCGGTGCGGACCTTGGCCGAGTAGGCCTCGAACGGCATCCGCGCAAATCGCTCGCGATGGAGGCGCCGCAGGTTCGTCTGATAGGAGTGGAAATTGACGGGACCTAGCCACTCGCCGGAAATCCCGCAGCGGGCGATCGCTTGGAAATTTCCAGTCGGTGGCTCGACGTCGATGGTTTCTTCCTCGATCAAATCGTTCCGCAGCTCGGAGTTCCAAAGATGGCGGAGGGCTTCCTCGCGGGTCAGGAAAACAGACTCTTCGAGCTTGCCGCGGATCAACGGGGCGTGCGGCTCGGGAGCTTCAAAAATCGCCCGGCAGCGGGATTTTTCCGCAAGCAGGATTTTCGCGACATCGAATAACGGATAGACCCGCGCGACCTGATGGACTTCCTTGCCGATGAGATGGACCGCCTGCGGGTCCGGTGCGATGGTGGCGCGGACGCCATCCTCCGGGCCGACTTCGGTCTGTGGAGGCGGGCCGTTACGACGATCCTCGTAGTTGCCGCCACGGCCTTGCGAAGGCCTGCGCTCGCCGCCATCGCGCGAGCCACCGCTGCGCGGGCCGCGGTCGCGATCATCGCGGCGGGGTGGGCGGTCATCGCCTCCGGCAAAGGTTTTGGGTTTGCGCTCGGTGGTGTCGCCGGCGGCGCGCGCCCATGCGGGTCCCAGTGCGAAACTGGAGAGGAGGCTGCTCATTGGATCGGTATCAGAATCACTCACGACGCGCACTCTAAAGACCGAATTTGAAAATGACAAACTCCGCTTGCATCAAATTATGGCCCCATTTCCGGCCATAAGAAGTGCTAGAATCCGCCGGGTCGCGCCGTCGTGGCGGGCTAACAAGGCGCTGGCTTCGCGGGTCATCGCCCGCGCCTTTTGCGGCTCAAGCACCGTGACGATGGCGTGGCTGAGTTCGTCCGAATCTCTAGCGGAAATGCACGCGCCGCTCGCGATGAGTCGGCCGGCGAGAGGTTGGAAATTTTCCATGTGCGGGCCGAAAATCACCGGCTTTCCAGCAAGGATTGCCTCGCAGGGATTCTGGCCGCCGGTGGCTAGGAAGCTCTTGCCGATGATGACCCCATCGGCGTGGGCGGTCCAATCGCGGAGTTCTCCAGTGCTATCTATCACGAAAACATGGCGGCGATCACCGGTCGCAGCAGCCTTTGGAAATGATGACCTTAAGCTCACTTCGAAGCCTGCGCCTGCGAGTTCTGCCGTCACTTCCGCGCGCCGCTCAGCATGGCGCGGCACGATCACCGCCAGTGCATCGGGCTTAGCCTGATAGATCGCACGGGCGATCCACGCGTCCTCGCCGGGATGGGTGCTGGCTGCTAGAATTACCGGCCTGTCTTGGCCGAAGGTATCGAGCATTTCCTGAAACTCGGGTCGCCGCGCTGGGCGTGCGCCGCTGCCGGGATCGAACTTCAAACTGCCGGTGTCATGGATTTTTTCCGGTGCGATGCCGAGGGTTTTCCAAATCGCGGCGTCGTCGGGTTCCTGGAGGGCCACCGCATCTAGCAGCCGATAGATCGGGCGCAGCCATGCCGCATATTTCCTAAAGCGCCGCGCCGAACGCGGCGACATGCGGGCGTTGACGAGGCGGACCGGGATGTTCCGCTGCCGACACGCTAACAACAAGTGCGGCCACACCTCGCCCTCGATCAGGACGATCTGCGAGGGTTCGAAACGTTTCAAATAACAGCCGACCATCCAGCGGAAATCCAACGGCGAGTAGGTGACCCGCAGGCCCGGGATCTGTGCCGCCGTCGCCACGGCGTGGCCGGTGGCGGTGCCAGTCGCCAGCACGAAGCGACGCCCGGGTTCTCTAACCAACCACTCGCGAATGAGCTTCAGCGCCAGCAACGACTCGCCGACGCTGACCGCATGGAAATGCACCGCACCGCAAGGTTCGTATTCCAGAGGACAAGTGTAAATCGCGGCGCGCTCGCCCAAGCGCGTGCCGAAGCCACCACGCCGCCGCATTTTCAAAACCCACCCAGGAAACGCCGCGATAAACAACAGCGGCAGCAGCAGCCGATAGATCGCAAGGGCGGTGAAGAAGCGCATCGCTGCGGAGACTAAGTTGCCGGAGTGGGCAGGTAAAGCCGGGGAAATCAGAGTTTCACACCGCTGTGAAGTTCACCATCATCACCGCATGTTAGCTACCACCTCGGCACGGCCTTCGGCGGAAGCCTGAGCGCCATCGCCGTGCTCGCCGGCTACGGCACGCTGTGGCTCCTGCTAGCCGACCGGAACGCCCACATTGTCGTCAGGAGCAGCACCATCCAGTATCACCACCCGCTGCGCGGAAACATCCGGGCGATTTGCAAAAGTCCCGATGCAGCCACCTTGGCCGCCTTCAAGAATCAGTTCGCCCAGAAGGGCAAGGCGAGGCTCAGCCTGCACGTCACCCTCGAGGAAGAAGGCCGGGTTTGCGTCCAGTTCGAAGGCGTCTTCGTCGCCCTCACATCACCCGGTCTAGCAGCGGAGCACCGTCCTGATAGCGTTTGAAATTTTCCACAAAATGCCGCACCAGCGTTTCTGATTCGTGCGCATGGCCACCGGCGATGTGCGGGGTGATGAAACAATTTGGCTCGGCACGCAGTGGATGATCTTCGGGCAGTGGCTCCGGCTCGGTGACGTCTAACCACGCCGCCGCGAGGTGGCCGCAGCGCAGTGCGTCTAGCAGCGCAGCCTGATCCACCGTGGTGCCGCGGCCGATGTTATAGAACACCGCGCCGGGTTTCATCTGGGCGAGGCGGGCGGCATTGATGAAATTTAGCGAAGCTGCGTTGTCCGGCAGAATGTTGATGACGTGAGCGGCAGTGGCGAGCGCGGCGGGCAGCCCTTCGGCGGTCACGGTTGGAAATCCCTCGTCGCCGCGTGGCCTGCGGCGCATCGCGGTGATTTGCATTTCGAATGGTGCTAACAATTTCACCAAATGCGCTGCGATGCCGCCGAAGCCGAGGATAACCAAGCTCTGGCCGCGCAGCGAAACCGAGTCGGCGCGAAGCTTGAAATACTCCGGCGAGCCGCTGGCCGCGTGGCTCGGCAATGCCTGCGGCAGCCGCCGGGAGTTCGCTAACATGAATGCAAGCCCATGCTCGGCGCACGCCGCCGCATAGACGCTTGAGCTGTTAGTGACGATCAACCCGCGCGCTGTGGCGAGGGCGCGGAACTCCGGCGTGTCATAGCGGGTGAAGCCAGCCGAGCTCACTTGGAGCCATTTGAGCCGCTCAGAATTCGCGATGCTCACCAAATCCGGCTGGCCAAATGCGATGTCCGCTAGCGGAAATGCCGGGTCGGGTTCCGGCGTGGCGAGGATCGAAGATAAGCGTTTTTGCGGCTCGATGATTTCATGCGGTGCCACGCCATCGTGCAAGATCCGGGCGGCGTTTGCGCTGAGTGGCGAGTCTGAAAAAATGCGATGCGTTTCCATGGCGGTCGGGCGGAAGCAGACACATCACGGCGGGCGATGGCAAATGCTTCATGCCGTGGCCGGGCGTTTTCCTTCGAGCGCCCCTGCGGCCACGCCTGCTACCAGACCGGAGCTAAATCCGAAGACGTGGCCGAGCACGTCAGTATTTCCGCCGCCACTACCGCCGCCGAGCCAGCCTAGCAGGATCAGTCCTGCTAGAAATGGTGCGGAGATTCTCAGCCATGGCAGACGGGCGCGATCCCGCAACGTTTCCGCGACGCCGAGGCCCGATAGAATCCCTAACGCCGCGAACACCGCCGTCGAGGCACCCAGCGAAATGAACGGCTCGGGGTAGGTGAGCCGCGAGGTGAGGATGTTGCCTAACGTGCCGCAGCCGAGGATCAGCGCCCAGCCTAACAACGGCCCGATCATTTTCGCGACCAGCGTCGCGAAGACGATGCCGCTCGCCAGATTGCCGACGAGATGCCCGAGATCTGCGTGCAGAAACAGCGCGGTGAACGGCCGCCACCACTCGCCGCGACTGATCAGTCCCACGCTCGATGACGCAGCCCGCTCGACCAGCGTCGAATCCTGCCCCTGCCAGTAAAATACCGCCATCAGCGTGATCACCCAGACCGCGCAAAACCCGATACCGGAGGAATGCCGCGCCCACTCGCTCGCGACGGCTGGCCGCTCGACGGGCAACGCCATTTCCTGGCCGTAAGCATCCAGCTCTTCGGAAATTTTCGCCGCAGGCAGCGCTTCCGCTTGCAGGTCGAACTCCCCCGGCACCGCCGTTTCCGCCACCCGGCAGGCTTCGCCCATCGCGAGGATCACCAGCCCGTGATCATACGCATCCTGCAAGCTCGGATAGTGGCCGACTTGGACCCATTCCTCTTCCGTTTCAGTGAGTTGTTCGGTGTTGGCGTTTGAAGTCATCGGTGTCCCGCGAAGATCCACCGTTTAGATCATCCGTCAATCGCCAGGATTTTGAGGTAGGTCTCCGCCTCAAGGAAATCCTGGCCATGGATCAAGTGATCGAGCAACGGCACGCCTGATAGATCCTCAACCACGCCTTTGTTAGTGATCATCGCCGTGTCCATTTCATCTTCGAGCTGGTTGAGGATGATCCCCGCGCACACCAGTCCTTTGGCGCGGATCGCCGCGACCGTTAGTAAAATGTGATTGAGTGCGCCGAGCTTGTTGGCCGCCACTAACACCACCGGTAATTTCAAATCCGCCGCCAGATCCGAGACCCGGTAGTTTGCCGCCAGCGGCACTTCCCATCCCCCGGCCCCCTCGACGATCACACCCGCATGTCTAGCCGCCAACCGGTGAAACCCAGCTAACAACACAGCCGGCTCCACCCTACGGTTTTCTAACATCCCCGCGACGTACGGCGCGACGGCCGTGTTGAGGAAAACCGGGTTGATTTCATCAAGGTCAAGCCCGCCCGACGCGGCTGATAGAATAACCGCATCTTCGCGATCGCCGCAAGCGACCGGCTTGTAACCGACAGCATCGCAGCTCTCGCGGCGCAACGCTTCGAGGATCAGGCGGGTGAGGTAAGTTTTGCCGACGCCCGTGTCGGTGCCAGTGATGAAAAAGCTCATGCCGGAGGGGTGGACTCCCGCATCAGGCGAGTCAAGGCGGGGGCTGAAAAAACAACTTGCCGAAGACTTTGAGAAGCGAATGGAGGCGCGGATGCGTGCCTATGAGATTCGTGGCAACATCCTTGTGCTCGACCCCCGATGATGTTGACTACGACATCGACCTTGCTTCCTGCTCCACTTATTCTCAGATCGTTTCTGGGGTGATGCACCTCTCCGAGAAGGATTGGTTCGACCACGAGATGCTTCGGATGTTTATATCCGCAGCTTGCTCCCATCACGGGCTTGATCCGAGATCTTGTAGTCTGTAAATCTTAGATTGTTGGATAGAGTGACTTGAGTTTACCCCTGGCTTTTTCGTTGGTGAATTGCCAGTTGATAGGTTTCGAGTTTAGGTTTTTCCATTCGAGGTATGCCGCGACTTCCTTTTGGAATTCCGCGACAGATCCAATCCTGCGGTCTAGGCAGGTCCGGGCCAGCAACCCGATTTCGATCTCTGCCATGTTAAGCCAACTTCCATGTTTGGGCGTATAGTGGATCTCGAAGCGCTCGCAGAGGGCGCGGGCTTTCTCTGGCGGAAAGGCTTCATACAGTGAGGCTTCTTTGTGTGTGTTGAGGTTGTCCATCACCAAGATTATTTTCGCCGCATTTGGCAGCAATTTGTTAGCTAAATGATCAAGACAGGCAGCGAAGTCTTTCGCGGTGCGTCGTCCGTCCGCTCCCACAAACACATCGCGTTTTCCCAGGTGTGGCAGGGCGATCATAAAACCACTCACACTGCCTTCGCGCATGTATTCGTAGTCTTCCCGTGCCAACTGGCCGGGGCTGGCGGCAACGGGTTCACGGGTTTCGGATAGCAGTTGCTTGGCGAACTCGTCGATGCAAACCAAGGGAATGTCTCCCTGAGGCGGCCTTGCATAGACCGCTAACACATCTTCCATCGCCGCTACGAAGGCAGCGTTTTGCTTGGGCGGGATGCACCAGCATTCCTGTCGCCACGGTTTGAGTTCACTTTTTTTAAAACCGTAGCTACCGATTGATGGGAGCTGCTTTCGATGACTTCGATCTCTACCAGGCGGTTAGCAAGCAGGCGCAGAGTCCAGCGGGCGTGGCCGGTGGGAGGCTGCGAGCAGGCGAGTTGAGTGATACGGGCTTCGACTTCGCCCGTGATTTTGATTTCGCGGGCGGGGGTTTCGCGGGGCTTATGTGATAGTGCGCCAAGCGGGCCGACTTCGCAGCACCGCTCACGTAAACGTTCGATGGTCCGCGGAGTGAAGCCAATGCTTCGGCAAATTTCCGCATCCTTCTGTGCGGGACCGAGTGTGCCTTCGTCAGCGAGAAGTAATGCGATTGCACGCTTGATGCGGTTGGCTTTGCCGTGTTTTTGATCGCGAATCGCCTTGAGTTCATTGCGTTCGTCTTCAGAGAGTTTAATGCGGTGTAATTTTGCAGGCACCTGTCTGATTGTAAGTACCCGTAGAAAAGTACAATTTTAAAAATTACAGACGATTTGGTAGGACGTTTGATTTCCGAATAAAATATATTGATGATCTTTAAGCGGCGGATTTCGACAATCTAAAGTTTACGGACTACTAGGTGCGCCCGATGGAAATTGTCAATTTTGCGGGCGGGAACACGGGTTAGCCCTCGATCTGGGCGATCTCGGCTGCCGAGAGTTGGAGCGTGGCGGCTGCTGCGATTTCCCCAATCTGCTTTGCGCTCCGAGCGCCGACGATGGCTCCGGTGACGGCCGGCTGATGCAGGGTCCAAGCGACGGCGATTTCTCCGGGCGAGTGGCCGTGGGCTTTGCCAACCGCGGCAAGCCGGTCCACGAGCGCCAGGTTTTGCGTTAGCTTGGGATCTGTGAATTCCGGGTTGCGGCTGCGCCAGTCATTGGCAGGCAGGGCGGCGGCACGTTCGCGAGTCATTGCTCCCGTTAACAAGCCGGAAGCCATGGGAGAGTAAGCAATCACGCCGGTATGGTTTTTTTCGCACCAGGGCAGGATTTCCGCCTCAATATCCCGGCGGATAAGCGAATAAGGGGGCTGCAGCGAGGTGACGGGCGCGATGGCTTGGGCGAGCGCCAGTTCTTCTAGGCTGAAATTGCAGACCCCTATCCAGCGGACCTTTCCTTCCTCGCGCAAGCGGACCAACTCGGCCCAGCCTTCCTCGGTCTCGGCGAGGTCATCGGCGGACCAGTGAATCTGATAGAGATCGATCGTCTCCACACCCAGTCTGCGCAGGCTGCTTTCGCACTCCCGGCGGATCGAGTCGGCCTTGAGCGAGTAATCGACCTGGCGGTTTTCATCCCAGATCATCCCGCACTTGGTGAAAATGTAGGGTTGCGGCCCGCTCCAGCCGGAGAGCGCTTTGGCGACGACTTCCTCCGAGTGACCTAGGCCGTAAACCGCAGCGGTATCAATCCAGTTGATGCCGAGTTCAAGGGCCCGGTGGATGGCTGCGATGGAGTCCGAATCATTCTGCGCACCCCAGCCAAACTGCCAGTCACCGCCGCCGATGGCCCATGCGCCGAATCCGATTGGAGAAATTTCAAGATCCGAGTTGCCGAGTTTTCGTGTTTTCATAAGGGGAAAAGCTTGGGTGTTCATGCCCGCTGGCGTGTTGCAAGCAAAGCCTTATTTTCCCATCGGCGGATGGCTGGATCGCGGGAGATTTTGTCTGGGCGTGGCGGGCGGCGTGGCTAGGATCGCGCGCATGACCCCCTATTCAGTTTGCCTCGCGGTGTGGCTCGGAGCGCTCGCCGGTGCAGTTCACGCGGAGACGGATTATCCGCTCACCGAGGATTCGAAACCGCAGGCCGGCGTGCCGCAGGGCGAGTTGTTGTCGCTCAGGTTCGACAGCTCGAAAATTTTCCCCGGCACCACGCGTGAGGTCTCGGTGTATGTGCCGCGGCAATACGATCCCGCGACGCCGGCCTGCGTGTATGTCGGCCAGGACGGCGTCGGCTTCGAAGCGCCGAAGGTGTTCGACAATCTCATCGCCAAAAAGGAAATCCCGGTGCTCATCGGCGTGTTCATCCGGCCCGGGGTGGTGAAGGCGTCAGATGCCAACGCGCTCGACCGTTTCAACCGCAGTTATGAATACGACGGCCTCGGCCCGGATTACGCGCGCTTCGTGCTGGACGAAATTTTTCCCGCCGTGGAAAAACTCACGACTGCCGACGGCCGCGCCCTCCGGCTATCGCCCAACGGCAACGACCGCTGCATCGGCGGCTCGTCCAGCGGCGCGATCGCCGCGTTTACGGCGGCGTGGGAAATGCCCGGTGCTTTCAGCCGCGTGTTCAGCAGCATCGGCACCTTCGTCGGACTGCGCGGCGGCAACGTATATCCGACGCTCGTCCGCAAGTTAGAGCCGAAGCCCATCCGCGTGTTCCAACAGGATGGCTCGAATGACAATAACAGCTATGGCGGCGACTGGTGGATGGCCAACCAGGAAATGGAACGCGCGCTCACGTTCGCCGGTTACGAACACGATCACGTCTGGGGCGACAACGGCCACAATGGCAAACACGCGACCGCGCTTTTCCCCGATGCGATGCGCTTCCTGTGGAAAGGCTGGCCCGAGCCGGTGAAACGGGGTGAAAGCAAAAACCAGTTTTTGCGCGATATCCTGATCCCCGGCGAGGAGTGGCAGTTGGTTTCCGAGGGTCATCAGTTCACCGAAGGTCCGGCCGCCAACGCAAGCGGCGAGGTTTTCTTCAATGATATCCCGGCGAGCAAAACCTTCAAGATCGCCCTCGACGGCAAGGTTGAGGAGTTTTTCCCGGATTCGAGAAAAGCCAATGGCGCGGCGTTCGGCCCGGATGGAAAGCTGTATTTCATCGCCACCGCGGACAAGCAGATCGTCGCGTGGGACACGGCGGCGAAGACTTCCGCCGTGGTGGCCGGCGAAATCGAAGGCAATGACATCGTGGTGCGCCACGACGGCTCGATCTACGCGACGGAGCCGTTTGGTTCGACAGGCAAGCCAGGCAACGTTTGGTTCGTTTCAGCCAAGGGCGAAAAGCGCGTGGTGGACACCGGCCTGAAGTATCCCAACGGCGTCACGCTGTCGCCTGACCAGTCGCTGCTTTACGTGGCTGACATGCGTTCCCACTGGGTTTACAGCTATCAGATTTTGGCGGATGGCTCGCTGGCCAACAAGCAGCGTTACTATCACCTGCATGTCTCCGACACCGCCGACGACAGCGGCGCGGACGGGATGCATTGCGACCGCGACGGTCGCCTCTATGTCGCCACCCGGATGGGCGTGCAGGTGTGCGACCAAGCCGGGCGGGTGAATTGCATTCTACCGACGCCTAACGGCCGCGTGGCGAATCTCACCTTCGGCGGTGCAAACCACGACACGTTGTTCTGCACCAGCGGCGACAAGGTTTTCAAACGCCGGATCAAGGTGAAGGGCACGCTGCCGTTCGCCGCGCCGCTCAAGCCGACGGCACCACGTTTGTGAACGGACGACGGTTTTGAAGTTGGCCGATGGGGATTGCGCTCGTGCGAAATTTTGAGAAGAGTCGTCCGCTCGGAGACAATTCAAAGCGAAGAAATGGTACCAGTGAAAGCGCCGGGATAAACCGGCTTGAAACAGAGAATAGCTCAAGACACACGGGCATCGCGCTAAAAGCGTGTTCCGCCAAGGCTTTGAAAGCCTCCATCGCCTCCTGAAGTCTCCCGCTCGCTATGCCACAGAG
>JAYTEI010000384.1:0-5602 GCA_043735445.1 Akkermansiaceae bacterium
CGGGAGCCGAAGGATTTCGACATCGCGACCTCGGCGCGGCCGGAGCAGGTGTTGCAACTTTTTCCCGGCGCGAATGAGGTGGGGGCGCACTTCGGGGTGGTGATCGCGAAGCTCGGCGGCCACCATGTGGAGATCGCGACGTTTCGAACGGACGGCAGCTACAAGGATGGGCGGCGACCGGAAATGGTGACATTCTCGACGGCGGCGGCGGATGCACAGCGGCGGGATTTTACGGTGAACGGGTTGTTCGAGCGACCGGAAAACGGTGAGGTGATCGACCATGTGGGAGGACTGGCGGACTTGCGGGCGGGCTTGCTGCGGGCGATTGGCGAGCCCGAGGCGCGCTTCAAGGAAGACGGCCTGCGGTTGCTGCGGGCGGTCCGATTTTCCACGGTGTTAGGGTTTGAAATCGAGCCACTGACTTTGGACGCGATCCGGCGGTGTGCGCCGTTGTTAGGACGCATCTCGCTGGAGCGAGTGCGGGATGAGTTTTCGAAAATCCTAACCTCTCCGCGCCGCCGCACGGGGGTGGAGCTGCTGGTGGAAACAGGACTGATGGCGCACATCGTGCCGGAGTTTTTAGCGACCCTCGGCTGCGAGCAGCCGCCGGAATGGCATCCGGAGGGCGACGTTTACACGCACACTTGCATCATGTTAGAAATGCTTGATGCGGACGCGTCGCTGGAGCTTTGCTTGGCAGTGCTGTTGCACGATATCGCGAAGCCGCCGTGCCAGACTTTTGAGGACCGGATCCGTTTCAATGGCCACGACGCGATGGGCGCGGAAATGGCCGACACGATCCTGCGGCGGCTGCGTTTCCCGAACGATGTGATCGCGGCGGTGGTGCCGATGGTGGCGCGGCACATGCAGTTCATGAACGTGAAGCAAATGCGGACGGCCAAGCTGAAGCGCTTCATGGCGGAGCCGACGTTTCCCGAGGAAATGGAGCTGCATCGCGTGGACTGCGGTTCGTCGAATGGCTTCACGGACAACCACGAATTCTTGCAGGCGAAGGCGGAGGAATTCGCGGCTGAGCCACTGATCCCGCCGCCGCTGGTGACGGGCCGAGACTTGATCCTGCACGGCCTCCAGCCGGGGCCGCGTTTCAAGCAAATTCTGGAAGCGATCCAAACCGAGCAACTCGAAGGACGAATCCTTGATCGCGAGCGCGCGCTGATCTACCTCAAGGAACTCGCCGCCGAAACTTCCGCATGATTTGCGCGGTATCCGGCGAGATTCGCAGCGCAAGGTTCCCGCCACTTCATCACATTTTCACTCATGAATTCCACCATCCCCGTCGAGCATAACGATCCCGTCAACGCGTCAATCCTGGCGATTTCCGAGGACCTCATCGCAGGTTTCCAGCGGCATCCATTTCAGGAAATCGCTGCGAAATCCGGGGTGCCGTTAGAGACAGTGATCGAGCGAATCCGCGCGATGCTCGAGGCCGGGGTGGTCCGCCGGGTGAGGCAGACGCTGCTTTCCACGAAGTTGGCGCACGGAGCCTTGGTCGCGTGGAAACTACCGGAGGAAAAGCTCAATGCGGCGTTTGATTTCATGGCGCAGGACGATCCATTTTCCGGCCATGTGGTGATCCGCTCTACGGACACGGACGTTTCCGGCTCGGGCTACCGGCTGTGGACGACGCTCAAAGTGCCGGTCGGTGAATCGCTGGATTTCCATGCCACGGCGCTGCTGCGGCTGACTGGCGCGACGGAGTATTTGCTGATGCCGGCCCACGGCGTATTCGCGCTCGGCGTGGGCCATACCCGCCGGAAAATCCTTGAGCCGGGCGACAAGGCGGACGAACCGGCGGTGATGATGACGACCACCGCCGTGGATCTAACGCCTGAGGAATGGACCGTGCTGTTAGCCTTGAAGGAAGAGCTGGCGCTGGACGAGATTTGTGAAAACCCGTGGGTGAAACGGGCGGAAATCGCGGGCGTCTCGCTGGATCGTTTTTGTGAGGTCGCGGAGACTCTGAACGCGAAAAAAGTGATTGGTCGGTTCTCCACGTTTCTGGAGCACGTCAAGCCGTCGGCGACTGGCGAGCGGGTCACGCGGTTCAACGGCCTGTTCCATTGGGCGGTGCCCCATGGCCGCGAGATGGAAGCCGGTGGCGAGGTGGGGCGGCATTTCTGCATGACCCACGCTTACTGGCGCGAGGGCGGGCCGCAGTTTGGCAACGTCAACATCATGGGCGTGATGCACGGCACGGAAAAACCTCGCGTGCTGGAGCACAAGGCGGCGATCGACAAACACCTCGCCGCCGTCGGCATTCCCGTTTCCTACACCAACGTTTTCTGGGGTGGCCGTTCGGAAATCAAGCCGTCGGAAATCTCGCCGAAGGTCTATGCGGAGTGGCACGCGAAGCACGCTGGCTAGCATATTATCCACTGCCAATTGCTGGCTTCCGTGCAACACTTGGTAGTCACAACGCGGGTGAGCAATTTTTGAGAATTCACAAAATTTTCGTGTATCTCCGGCGGGATCGTGATCGACTTTTGCAAAACCATGCAGGCGACACTCCTACCCCCGCGAAATCCCGCATTATGTGCTCCGATCACCTCCAACCGCGACCTCGGGGCTTGCCTCATCGCCAATTTACCGATGAGGGAATTGCTCTCCGCCGACCTCCGCCGGGCGGGTTTGCAGCTCGTGGAGCCAGAGGAAGCCAGCGAGCGGACGCTGCGTATCCCATTGGATAATTGGATCGAGCTGGGTGCGCTGTTGCTGCTTGGCAGAAATCCTAACACTGCGTGCTTGCTCGATAGCGACGGCAACGCTCTCGCCTGGAAAGGCTCCGCACAGCCGACCGACTGCGTTGATAGAATCGTCACCGACGCCAACTGCTTCCCAGTCATTTACCCATGGGATCTGCTGCGGATGAATGAGGAGGTGCTCGCCTTGATGGACGAAACTTCGCTGCTCGGAGTGGTCAGCCCGCTAGCCAGCCTGACCGGCTGTATCCGGCTCGCTAACGGCTCGCGCATCCTTCCCGGAACGGTGATCGAAGGGCCAGTCATCATCGGCCCTAACAGCCAAATCGGACCCAATGCCTACATCCGCGGGGCGACCAGCATCGGCGCGAATTGCTATGTCGGAAACGGCGCCGAGGTGAAAAACTCGATCATTTACAACAACACTTATATCTCCCGCCAATGTTATGTCGGGGACTCGATCATCGGCACTCATGTCACGCTGGGTGCCGGGACTTGCACGGAAAACCACCGGCACGACGGACGCCACCACGTTTCCATGATCCAGGGGAAACCGGTCAACACCGGCCGCCTCAAACTCGGCGCGGTGCTGGGCGACGGCGTCCGCACCGGCGTGAATACCTCGATCGAAGCCGGGGTGAAAATCGGGATCGCGCGCACGACCTTGCCGGGTAGCTACATCGGCAAGGACTTATTGTGACTAAAACGTCACACGCGAGGGTTTCGTAAGCTTGCTTGCAGCCCGCTACTTTGTTTCGCAATGCATCGAATTCTGATTGTTGAGGACGAACGCGACATCGCCGACTTGATCGGCTTTAACCTCCAACGCGCCGGCTATGAAGTCATCAAGGCTCATGACGGGATCGAAGGCACCGAACTGGCACTGCGCGAGCGGCCAGACCTGATTCTCCTCGATTTGATGCTGCCTGGCCGCGACGGCTACTCGGTTTTCCGAGAACTCCGCCGTGACGCTCGCACGGTCAATACGCCCGTGATTATGCTAACTGCTCGCGCCCAGACCGAGGACCGCATCCAAGGCCTCGAGGCCGGGGCCGATGATTATCTAACCAAGCCCTTCAGCCCGAAGGAGCTGATGCTCCGGGTGCAAGCGATCCTCAAGCGCACAGATGCCCCTCCCGGAGCGGTCGATTTCACCTACGGGCCGTTTCGCTTCGATAAGAATTCACTCAAATTCTATCTGGACAACGAACCTGCCGAACTCACGGCGACGGAGTTCAAGCTGCTGTTATTTCTTTGCGAACGCCCGGGCAAACCGCAAGACCGCAATGACCTACTCCGCACCGTCTGGGGCTACAGCGACGCCACCCACAGCCGCACGCTCGACACCCACATGAAGCGCCTGCGCCAAAAACTCGGTCCTCACGGGGGATGGGTTGAAACTGTGCGCGGCGTGGGCTACTGCGTGGCGAAAGCTTACGCATGACCCCTGAAATCTTCATCTGCGCCACCGTCGCCGCACTCGTTGCACTCGCCGCACTTGGCATACTCGCCTACCGCCATCGCCGCTCACGCAAACAATCGGAAGCAGAAGTCAATGCTTGGAAACTCCGCCTCGAACTCGATCTCAAGCAGGCCCGCGATGAACGCAACCGCCTATTGGATGCCCTCGGCGACGCCTTTCTGCTCGTCGATGCGGAGGCTAACATCCGCTTCGCCAACGAAGCGGCGCGGGCACTCTTTGGCCGTCGCGAGCTACTCAACCGGCCTGTTAGCGAAGCCTTCCTCGATCCCCGTTTGGCGGATGCCTTGCTCCGCTGCTTGGCCACCGGCGAGCCCGTGCAATCCCGCGTCGTCCTGCCCCAGCAAACCTCCCCGCGCGGCGATCTCGAAACCCGCGGCGTCAATGCCTGGGTCATCGATGCCGCCCAACTCTCTAACCCCGCCGCCGGTGCTCCGACCACCCGCGTCATCATCCGCGACATGACTGCCGAGCACCAAATCGAACAAGTCCGCAAGGATTTCGTGGCAAACGCCTCCCACGAACTCCGCACGCCACTGGCCATCATCAACGGTTATTTGGAGAACCTAATCGACGACAACATGATCGAGGAGCCGGAAATGGCCCGCCGATTTCTAACGATCATGCGCAAGCACGCCGACCGCATCTCGCGGATCGTCGAGGACATGTTAGTCATTTCCCGCCTAGAGTCCGGCGAGGCTAATGCGCTCAAGTTAGAGCCATTCAAATTTCGCTCCTGCATCAAGGACGTCCTCGAACGTCTCGAATCAGTCATCCGCAATCAGCACGCGGAAATGACCGTCACCATGCCGGACCCGGACCTGATCTTGCAAGGCGACCGCTTCTACTGGACGCAGGTGCTTTTCAACTTGGTCGAGAACGCGCTCAAACAAAATCCCTACAGCGGCCTGCGCGTCGAGATCGGCTGCGAGCAGGCCGGCGACAGCATCCGCATCTGGGTGTCCGACAACGGCGTTGGGATTCCCAGCGCCGACCTCGCCCACATTTTTCGCCGCTTTTTCCGGGTGGAGAAACATCACTCGCAGCAGGAAATCAAGGGCACCGGCCTCGGGCTGTCCATCGTCAAGCGCGCCATCGAAGCCCACGGCGGCACCATCAGCGTGACTTCGGTGCCCGGCAGCGAGACCAAGTTCCTCATCACCGTGCCGCGGGAATTGCACTGAACGGCAGCGTTTTCCAGAAAATTGCCGTGCGATGCCGGGAAAAATTCGCGTAAATCCTCGCGGACCGAGGCTTGGAGCCTGTCCGCATCCCGATTTACCCAATGCCTTCCTCTGCCACTCAAGTCCTTCACAAAGACCGCCTTCCTGCGACCGGCTGCCTCGTGATTCCCGGGCGACTCGACTACGAACTCGCCCTTCATTTCGAGAAATTTTTTCCC
>JAYTEI010000385.1:0-12125 GCA_043735445.1 Akkermansiaceae bacterium
TTCGGAGTTTCCCGACTCCGTTCCATAGAGAACCGTGAGTTTCCCGGCAGCGACTGGCGCAGGTGCTGCAACTGCGGGCAAACCGGAGGCCGCAAGGAATCCACTGAGCCAGCCGCGCTGGACGGGATCGAGGCTGGAAAGGAGCGAATCCAACGCCTGGCGCTGGTCGGAAGTGAATGGGGCGTGCTCTGGAAGCATAATCCTTAGTTAATTACCTTGTTTTATGAGGTTTCGCCCAAAAAGTGCCTGCTGACCTCGCAAAACGCAACCATTTTCTCAGGAATTGTGTCAACGAATTGCTCGCGATGGGGACCACACGCGCCCTCGCGTGTCGGTTTTGGCGCTAATCAGGCAAGGCTATAGCTCCGGGCAGAAGTATCCGGCATGATGTTTGCTGGAAATGCGTTAGAGGCATGAGAAAGCCCGTGATTTAGATGGGGGCGGCCACGACACACCGGTCAGTCGCCGTGACTCTAGGCGGGCTTACGATCAGGGCACGCGTCGCCCGAGGAAGCGCCTTGGCGGCAATCCCCCCGGAAATCTCACTCGGCGGATTTTTCGAGACCTAACAAGGTCATGACTTCCTCTAACTCCGCGTAGCCCATCAGATAGTAACGGATCAACTCCAGCGCCCGCTTGGTGGGGCGTTTGCCGGTTAGCCATTGGCAAAATTCGGCGGCATAGTTTTGACGGCTGCCACGGGTGAGATTGATCAAATAGGAGTAACCTAACTCGCGGAGTCGGGTGAGGTTTTGCTGGGAGGCGAAGCCTGCGTCGAGGCTGACCACGGGCTTGAGTCCGGCTGCGGGGAGCGCGCGGCGGGCGAGGCGGGCCGAGTTCCACGACCTGTGGCGTTTGAATTTCGGCGAGCAGCACGCCGTCCCCCGCTGGCGCGGCAGCCCCTCCGCATTTCGGCAAGCTTCAACGAGTCATGTCGATTTCAGCCCCAAAAAGCGCCCAACTCAAGCTGTCAACAAGCAAATCCTGTTAGGCTTTAAGAAACTTGGGCTACCTCTATCTGAGTGCGCGCGGCTCTGCCGGGGCTGGGGCAAAGCTGCCAGCACTCCGGCAGATTGCCCAGAAATCCGCTTGCCCTCCGCCGCCCGGCTCGGCAATCTCCCGCGCACCAAGGCGGCTTGGCGGAATTGGTAGACGCGCTCGACTCAAAATCGAGTTCTAACGAGTGTGGGTTCGAGTCCCACAGCCGCTACTTTTTACTCACTGCGATGCGGGGGTGAGCACCGTTTGGAGAACTTTGAAACGGTTATATGCTCTCGACACAGGAAATTCGCAAAATTGCTTTGGCTCGATTACACGATGCTGAGGTGCTTTTAGGTGCGAGTCGCTTCGACGGTGCCGTTTACCTTTGCGGATACGTTGTGGAACTCGCGCTGAAAGCAAGGATTTGCAAAACGTTGAAGTGGGCCGGCTACCCGCAAACCAGTGGCGCATACGCGGGTTTGGCCTCATTCAAAGTGCACGATGTGGAGCTATTGTTGAAACTAACAGGCCGCGCAACGGCGATTAAGTCAAAATACCTTGCTGCGTGGTCGGCGGTTTTGATCAGGAAACCGGAGGATCGGTACAACTTGATCGGCTCGGCAAATCAAGTTGGCGCAAGACTGATGTTGGATTCGGCTGCGGTGCTACTTAAGAAATTATGAGAAATTTTGCTAAAAAGCTCAGATCCGTTGCACGCGAAATTGCCGCAGAAAAGGGGCCATTCCTTCTATTCGCGCTTTTTTTGCGAGAAGATGCCGCCGATTGCTGGGATTTTGTAGTGAGCGCGCAGTGGCTCGAAGCTGACAAAGGGGCGGCTCTTCGTTACCTGGCCCCTAAGCTACAAGCCGTCGCGAGTTTGGAGGAGCTCGGGAAATTGTCGCGCATTGTGATTCTCGGTAGGGATCAGCCTGCGTTGGCTGCCATTCAGTCGGCCTACGATGTGGAGCATGGTTTTGCGGAAGTGGATCACAGCAATTTCGACGGGTTGAAAATCGAGCAGGCCTACATCATCACCTCGCGACGGGAGACAATGGCAGTTTGATTGCGAAGAATCCGAGCGAAAACAATTCTGGTTATTAAATAAGCATGGCATCTCCCACCCCGAGTCCTCGCACCATCGGCATCATTGCTGGCAGCGGCGTTTATCCAGAGGTTTTCATCGCGGCGGCACGGCGGATGGCACCGGGAGTCCGGTTAGTGATGTGTGGATTTCCGGGCGAGACGAGGCCGGAAATGGAGGGGCTGGTCGATGCCACCGAGTGGGTTCGCGTGGGCCAACTGAGCAAGCCGATCAAGTTTTTCCGCCGCGAGGGAGCGAACGAGGTGGTGATGATGGGGCAGGTTTCCCCGAAGAATCTCTTCGAGTTGCGGACCGACCTGCGGGCTTTGATGATGTTTGCTCGGCTGAAGGCGAGGAATGCGGAAACGATTTTCGGGGCGATCGCCGATGAACTGGCGAAGGACGGGATTACGCTGCTGCCGGCCACCACGTTTCTCGAAAATCACCTGCCAGGACCGGGGCCGGTCTGCGGGCCGGTATTTAAAAAGCGCCAGCTTGCGGACGCAGAATTCGGCTTCCAGATCGCCAAACAAACGAGTGCGTTAGACATCGGCCAGAGCGTGGTGATCCGCCATGGGACGGTGCTTGCGGCGGAGGCGTTTGAGGGCACTAACGCCTGCATCAAGCGCGGCGGGGAACTTGGCCGCGGCAAGGATGTGATGTTAGTCAAAGTTTCCAAGCCGAACCAAGATTTCCGTTTCGATGTGCCGGTGATCGGCCCGCAAACCATCGAGGTCTGCGCCGCTGCGGGGGTGGGCTGCATCGCCATCGAGGCGGGGAAAACCTTGATGTTAGAGCAGGAACGGATCGTGGAACTGTGCGAGAAATATCAGATCGGGATTCACGCGGTGGAGTGAGCTACGGCAGCAGATCGCTGTAAGTCCCCGGATCGCTGCCGGGGATCTCAATCGCGCCGCAGGTTTTTGCGTAGAACTCCTTCGGCCCCACGCCGCCGATGATCGCGTAGGCGTAGCCGATTTCTCGCAAGCCTTCGAGCGCTTTGAAGAGCAACGCCTTGCCCAGCCCCAGCCCGCGGGCGTTTTCCGAAACCCCGGTCGGGCCGAAAAATCCGCGCTGCGTCGTGTCATAACAGGCGAAGCCGAGGATCTGTTGATGGCGGGTGGCGATGAAGCATGCGATCGGTTGGCGGCTCATCGCCACTTCCACTTCGCTCACCCATTTTTCCGAGAAGTGCGCCTTGGCGAAGGCGGCGACGGTGTGTTTCTCGAAGGCCCGCGCCCGCCGCAGGGTGACGCCTTGGGCGGCGGCGTCCTGATAGAGCACTGCCGGATCCGGCAAATCGTAAAGTCGCACCAGCATGTCGATCATGGGCGGAGTAGAACGGTCGCGGGATTTCCCGGAAAGCAGGATTTTCGAAAACCCACCGAAATTGGGGGGGAATCTGTGCTAGACCTGCCAAACTGACCCCGTATCTTCGCGCCAATGTTACGCTATCTTGCCTGCCTCGCCGCCACCACTGCCTTGGCTCAATCCGCCCAGTGGTATGAAGAAATGAAGATCGGTCCCGCGTGGTCAAACACGTTTGAAGACAGCTTCCAAGGCACCAAACGAGTGGCCGCGAAGAAGGGCATCTTGCTCGACCTCGGCGAGGGACATCACGCGCTTTTCGACACTGAGACCCTGCGCCTCGTCACCGCCTATGACGGCACTTGGAAATGGGGCGGCACGCCATGGACGGGACAACACGGGGTGTTAGTTTCACTCAGCGACGACAAGCCGATTTTCAACTCGGCGGACCTCCCCGGTTGGGCCGATCCTGCCGGTTCCTTCGAGGACAAGCGCGAGATCCCGGGCTTCGGCAATCTCAAGCACGCGGCGTTTAAAGGCTACTACCGCCACGGCGACAAGATCGTCCTCAACTACAATGTGAATGGCGCGGAGATCCTGGAATCCGTTAGCTGCGACGGCTCGACGATCACCCGCTCGTTCAAGGTTTCAGCGAGGGCGCAGGATTTGGTGCTCGGTCTAGCCGATGAAAAAGGTGCGTTCACCGTTGCCAAGGATCGTGCGATATCCGCTGATGGCCTCGGCGTCACTACTGCCGGTGGCGTTCTTCTAACCGCTGATCCAAAATCTGCGAGCCGGCTCCTCGCAAAGCTTCCCAAGGGCGACAGTCCGGCGGTGTTTCAAATCGCTTACGCCCGCGACAGCGAGCCAAAGGCCGCCGCCGCCCCGGATTTCAAAGCTCTCATCTCCGGCGGTCCGCCGCTCTATCCGGAAATCATCAAAACGAAGGGTGTCGTTTCCCCAGACAAAACCGCGCCCTACGTCACTGATGTCGCGACCTTGCCGACCGACAATCCGTGGAAATCTAACCTCCGCTTCGGTGGCTTCGATTTCATCGACGAGGACTCCGCCGCACTCAGTTCATGGAACGGCGATGTCTGGATCGTCCGTGGTTTGAAAGGGGATTGGAGCGCGCTCAAATGGCAACGCATCGCCTCGGGATTGTTTGAGCCGTTAGGCTTAAAAGTGGTCAACGGCGTGATCCACGTCAACGGTCGCGACCAGATCACCCAGCTCATCGACCTCAATGGCGACGGCGCGACGGACCATTTCAAAGTCTTTAACCGCGACGTGATTGTGACCCCTAACTTCCACGAGTTCGCCTTCGACCTGCAGACCGACAAGGCGGGAAATTTCTATTTCAACAAGGCCGCGCCGGTGCGCGGCGGCGGTCGTGGCTTCGACCAGATCCTGCCTAACAACGGCACCCTCATGAAGGTCTCACCGGACGGGAAAAAACTTGAAGTCGTCGCCACCGGCCTGCGTGCGCCGGGTGGTCTCGGCGTCGGGCCTAACGGGGAACTAACCACCGGCGAGAATGAAGGCACCAACCAACCGTGCTGCAAAATCAACTACGTCCTCCCTAGTATGACTCCAGTCTTCTTCGGCACTGAGGCCTCCCGCCAATCCCTCAAGGACGCGCCCTACACCGAGCCGCTGTGCTACTTGCCGATGTCGGTGGACAACTCCGGCGGCTCACAAGCTTGGGTCCCGGAAGGCGCTAACTTCGGGATTGCCGCTGGCACAATGCTCCATCTTTCCTACGGCCAGTCCAGCGTCTATCAGGTGCTAACCGTCCCGCGCGGCGAGACCCTGCAAGGCGGCGTGGTGAAGCTGCCGATCACCCTCCAGTCGTCGGCGATGCGTGCCCGTTTCCAAAAAGACGGCTCTCTTTATCTCCTCGGCTTCCGCGGTTGGCAAACGAATGCCGCCACCGAGTGCGCCTTCCAACGCATCCGCCACAACCGCGCTGTGGTCGTGCCGGTTCCTGAAAAACTCGAATACACCGCCACCGGTATTCGCCTGAAATTCCCGGTCAAACTCGATGCCGAAGTCGCCCAAGACCCGGCCAGTTATAGCTCCGAGCGTTGGAACTACGTTCGCGGCCCGCAATACGGCTCCGGCGAGTTTTCCGTCGATCAACCGGACAAGGAAGCTGAGGCTCAAGCTCTCGTCAAAGAGTCTAAAAATGTCCGTCAGCACGACACCGTCGCCATCGAGTCCGCCAAGCTGTTAGCCGATGGCCAAACCGTCGAACTCGTCCTCGCCGGCATGAAACCCGCCATGACTTTGAAAGTCACCTATGACCTCGAGGACAAGAATGCCAATGTCATCAAGGGCGAATTCTATGGCACCGTCTATGGCAACTAACCACTTTCCCGCGTGGCTGTGGCGTCACGCCGCAGGCTGTGCTAGGAGCGTCTCGCTCCTAGTCTTCCTCTTCCTAACCGCCACCGCCCACGCCGATCTAACTGCCACCTTCACCCGCGACGGTGCCACCGATTCCCGCATCGACCGTTTTCCCGCGCTCAGCCTTGCGCCCGGCGAGCCGGCGACGCCGTTCCTAACACCCGGTGGGTTCCAAGTCGTGTGGAAGGGCAAGCTCGTGATCCCGCGTCGCCAGCGGCTGGTCTTTTCCTTCGAAGGCGAGGGCGCTGCCAGTTTAAAAATCGCTGGCAAGGATGTGCTCACTCGCGAGACCGATCTAGCAGGTAAGGCCTCGGAATCCACCCGCCTCAATCCCGGCGAGCATGAGTTCGAACTCAGCTACACCAGCAAGCCAGACGGCACCGCCGCGTTCCGGTTGTTCTGGGAGGAAGCGGGGGGTGTCCGGCAGACTGTCCCGAGTTCTGCTTTTAAAACAGAGCCATCCACAGCCACCACCCTCGGGGTCTTGCAGCGTCGTGGGCGGACCATTTTCGCCACTCAGAACTGCGTGAAATGCCATAGCTCCGGCAACGGCTTCGGTGCCACGCCGATGCCTGAAACCGCCGAGATCGCGCCCATCCTCTTCGGCACAGGCGACCGGACCCGCGAGGAATGGCTGCGGCGCTGGATCGCCGCACCGAGCACTTTCAAGCCCACCACCGCCATGCCCGCGCTGGTGGATGCCTCGACCGAGGCGGGTCGCCAGCAAGCCAGCGATCTCGCCGCCTATCTGCTAGAGATGAAAACTGGCGCTCCTGCTGGCCCCGCTGCGGACGCCGCATTGGCGCAAGAAGGTGGCGTCCATTTCCACGAACTCGGCTGCGTCGGCTGCCACAATTCTCCCGACAAAGGTGTCGCCGATCCCACCCGCGTGCCGCTCAACAACGTCGCCTCCAAGTATCTTCCCGGTGCCCTCGTCGCCTTCCTCAAACAGCCCGAGGCGGTGAATCCATTCACCAAAATGCCGAACTTCCGCTTGTCCGACGCTGAGGCTAACAGCATCGCCGCGTTTCTGACTCAAGCCTCCACCGGCCAGGAAACCAAACTAACCGGCGAGTTTCCAGCCGGCGATTCCGCCCGCGGTGCCAAGGTCGCCGAGTCCCTCCAGTGCGGCGTCTGCCACCCCGGGATGCCGATGTCGCCACAGACTTTGCCCGCGCCGATGGACGCGATTTTCAAAAAGGACTGGGCCGCTAACGGCTGCGTTGCACCCGCCGAAAAGCGCGGCAAGGCACCCCACCTGAACCTCGATGACAACGACCGCGCCGCCTTGGTCGCCTTCGCCAAGACGGGTGCCAGCTCACTCAGTCGCGACACCTCCGCCGAGTATGTCACCCGCCAAACTGAAGCGCTCCGCTGCACCGCTTGCCATGCCAATGACGGCCGCGAGTCGCTGTTAGCCAGCGTCCATTCCGAGTCCGCGCCGCTCGTCGCGCACCTGCCGAAGATCAATGACCGGGTCGATCAATCTCGCCCGCCGCTCACGTTCATCGGGGAAATGCTCCACACCACCGCCATCGAGTCGATGATCGCCGGCACCGCCGAGCCGCGCCCTCGACCGTGGCTCGCCATGCGGATGCCGTCATTCCGCACCCACGCTAGCCAGCTCGCTAACGGATTTTCCCGGCTCCACGGACTCGCACCTAACAAGCCAGTCGCAGTGACGGTGGATCCCGCCCTAGCGGAAATTGGCAAGAACCTCGTCACTGCCGGCGGCTTCGGTTGTAATACCTGCCACGCCAGCGGTGACCAGCGACCGACCGCCGCCTTCGAGGTCGAGGGCATCAATTTAAAGCTCACCGCCGCGCGCCTCCGTGAGGAATATTTCCACCGCTGGATGGACAATCCGCAGTCCGTCACGCCCACCACCAAGATGCCGCGCTACTCGCAGGACCAGAAATCCCAGCGCACCGACATCCTCGATGGCGACGCGAAAAAGCAGTTCGACGCCATCTGGCAATACCTGCACCCGTAAGCAGTCCAACGGGTATCCCGCTTGTCAGTTGACCCAGCCACATCGGCTCCCTAGCCTGCCGCCGTTCTTATGAAAACTCCCATTACCGTTTCCATCACCGGTGCCGCTGGCCAGATCGGCTACTCGCTCCTATTCCGCATCGCCTCCGGCTTCGTCTTCGGCCCGGACCAGCCGGTCAAGCTCCGCCTGATCGAAATCGAACCCGGCCTGCCGGCTCTAGCAGGGGTGATCATGGAACTCGACGACTGCGCATTCCCGCTGCTCAACGAAGTCGTCGGCACTGCCGATCTCGACGAGGGATTCAAAGACGCCAACTGGTGCTTGTTAGTCGGCTCGGTGCCGCGCAAAGCCGGCATGGAGCGGGCCGATCTCCTCGGCATCAACGGCAAGATTTTCACCGGCCAAGGTCAAGCCATCGCCCGCAACGCCGCCCAGGATGTCCGCATCCTCGTGGTCGGAAATCCTTGCAACACCAATGCCCTCATCGCCATGAACAACGCCGCCGGGATCCCCGCCGAGCGCTTTTTCGCGATGACCCGGCTCGATGAAAATCGCGCCAAAAGCCAGCTCGCCAAGAAGGCCGGCGTCCACCAATCCAAGGTCACCAACCTCTGCATCTGGGGCAACCATTCGGCCACTCAATACCCAGATTTCACCAACGCGAAAATCGATGGGCGGCCCGCCACGGAAGTCATCACCGACCACGAGTGGCTCAAGGGTGAATTCATCGCCACCGTCCAACAGCGCGGTGCCGCCGTCATCAAAGCCCGTGGCCTGTCGTCCGCCGCCTCCGCCGCGAATGCCGCCATGGACACCGTGAAAAGCCTGATCACTCCGACTCCCGCCGGCGATTGGCATTCCGTCGCCGTCTGCTCGGACGGCTCCTACGGCATCGCCAAGGGTCTCATGGCCTCGATGCCGATCCGCACGTTAGAAGGCGGCAAATGGGAAGTCGTCCAAGGCGTCCCCGTCGCTGCTTTTAGCCAAAGCAAGATCGATCTAACCATCAACGAACTGCTCGAAGAACGCGACGCAGTGAAGGATCTGCTGCCGGGTTGAGAGGGGGCAGCAAGTGGCTGGCGCGTCCCGCGCCAGACCGTTGCAGAGGCGTCCCGCCTCGCGCTGCCAACCCTAGGCTGGAGGACGGAACACCGTTGGTGTTAGGAGATTCTCTTCACGCCAACGGTGTCACGCCCTTCAAATCCGGGTTGCCACCGTTTCCCAGGGTAGGCTCGCTTCGCTTGCCAACCCTGGGCTGGAGAACGGAACACCGTTGGTGTTAGGAGATTCTCTTCACGCTAGCCCGCAATCACGGCACTGGCTTGGACAACGCTTTGATGATCTTATCGCGGATGGGTTCCTCGATGAGCTTGGCTTCCGCAAGCGCGTAGGCGAGCTGCTTGGCCGAGGCGATTTCAAGATCGGATAGCACGCGGTTGTCCGCTTGCGGTGGACGGATTTCGAGGTTGGCGATGACCTTCTCGATCCCCGGCGAAAGGGTGGCGCTGATGAAGGTGCCGACGACTGGCTTCTTGCCGGCTTCCGGGCCGTTAGGGATGGGTGGCAGCGAGCCTGCCTTCATCGCCTCCAGGGTGTGGAAATCCGGGGTGTAGCCGAGCTTGAGGAAATTCTCGTAGTTCGCCCGCAGGTTGGCGCGGATGATTTGCTGCCGATAGGTCGGCTCGGCGGGTTTTTCCTCGGCGAAGAATGACTTGGTCTCGATGCCCAGGGCCCGGTCAATCGACGACTCGGGCGGAATGCCGAGCTGGTTGGCCTCGGCAATCAGGGCGACGGCGCGGACTAACGATTTCTGCGCATCCTCAGCATAGAACTGTTGGAAAAACGAACTGTCGCTGGAGAGCGATTTGAGATCTGCTAGGATGGCGGACTGGCGCTGCTTCTTCTTGTAAAAACTGATGCAGGATAGAACCACCACTGCGGTGACGATGAGAAAAATGGCGCGGGAAATGATGTAACGGGGACTTGGGGCTTCCATGATCAGTTAGGTCCAGATGGATTTCGGTTTCTTGGCTTCTTTCGGCTTTTCCTCGAAGATCTTGCGCTCGCGGCAGTTGAACATCGCCTCCTCACGGGTGATGATATGGGCTTCGAAAAGTTGCATGATGCTTTGGTCGATGGTGCGGTTGCCTTCCTTATAACCGATCTCCATCAGGCCGACGATTTGTTCGAGTTTCCGCTCGCGGATGCAGTTGCGGATGCCGTGGCTGGGCCGCAAAACTTCGGACGCAAGCACCCGGCCCTGGCCGTCGGCGCGGGGGATCAGGCGCTGGCAGACGATGCCCTCCAGCGCACTGGAAAGTTGGGTGATGATCTGCGGCTGCTGGTCGGCGGGGAACACATCGACGATGCGGTCGATGGTCTGCGGGGCATCCGGGGTGTGGAGGGTGGCGAGGACGAGGTGGCCAGTCTCCGCCGCAGTTAGAGCGATGCGGATGGTGTCGAGATCGCGCAGCTCGGAGACCACGATGACGTCGGGATCTTGGCGCAGCGCCTGCCGCAGGGCACGGGGAAAACTGCGGGTGTCATTGCCGACTTCGCGTTGTTTGATCAAACAAGAGCGATGCTCGTGGATGAACTCGATGGGATCCTCAAGGGTGATAATCACGCCGTTGCGGGTCTCGGCGATGCGTCTAACCATCGACGCAAGGGTGGTGGATTTCCCCGAGCCGGTCACGCCGGTGACGAGGATGAGGCCAGCGCGCAAGTTGCAAAGCTCGTGAATGCCCGAATGGTGGCCGAGGGTCTCCAGCGCGGGAATTTCCTGGGAAATGAAGCGGAATGCTGCCTCCACATGGCCGCGGGCGATGTGGACATTTCCGCGGAATCGGCCGACGCCTTCCACCTGCAGCGCGTAGTCGAGTTCCCATTCCTGCTCGAGGGTGGCGCGTTGTGCTTCGGTGAGAGTGTCGAGGATGAGATCGCGGACGGTGTTAGGATCTAGCAGGACTTGGTCGAAGGGGACGATGGCTCCATTGACCCGCGCGCAGGCCGGAGCCCAAGCACTGAGGTGGAGATCCGAGCCGCCGAGGGCGATGGTTTGGCGGAGGTATTCGGTGATGTCGCGGGCCATGTCTTGCGAGGGTTATCCGGTGATTCCGCGCATGGCGCGATCAAAATCCTGCGGCCGGGCACAGGCCGCGCGGGCGACTTCGGGGTCGAGGTAGCCCTGCCGGACGGAGGCGACGAGATACTCTAGCAGCGAACAGTTAGTCGCCTCGTTGGATTTCAAGAGGTGATCTTGGAGGTCGGTTAGGCGGTTTTCCTGAATCCAACGGCGGGTGGCGGCCTCGTTCTGCATGTATTCGAGCGCTGGGAACAATCCGCCGCCGAGCCGAGGCAGGAGTTGTTGGGAAACGATGCCGACGAGCTGCGAGGCTAACAAGTTAAGTGCGCCGTCAGTTTCTCCTTTGAGGAGGTGGGAGAAGCGGTCGAGCGTTTCCACCACGCTGCTGCTGTGAAGGGTGGAAATGACGAGGTGGCCGGTTTCCGCAGCGTGGAGCGCGGTGACGGCGGTTTCCGCATCGCGGATTTCTCCGAGGAACAGCACGTCCGGGCTTTGCCGCAAGGCCGAGCGCAGGCCATCAGAAAAACTGCTGGAGTCTTGGCGGATCTCGCGTTGGGAAAATAGCGAGCGGTCGTTGGTGAAGAGAAACTCGATGGGATCTTCCAGCGTCACGATGTGGCGGGCGAGGTGACGGTTGATCCAGTCCAGGCATGAGGCGACGGTGGTGGATTTTCCCGAGCCGGTCGGGCCTGTTATCAGGATCAGTCCGTAGCGCCGCTGGATCCACGACTCTAGCAGCGGAGCCGGCAGCCCGAGCTCCGCGAGTGGTGGGATCTCATTGCGGATCGGCCGCAGCACCGCCGCGAGCCGACCGAGTGTGTGATAGAGATTCACCCGCAGCCGCCCGCCGCCGGGGACGCGCCACGAGATGTCGGCCTCCAACTTGGCGGTGGGCTCGACGCCGCAGGATTTCCAAAATTCTCCCATCGCCACCCGCGGCACCGGCCCGGGGTGAAGCACCACCACATCGCCTTCTTTGCGAATACGCGGCGGCTCATCCTCGACCAGAAAAACGTCGGTCGCCGAGTCGGCAAAGGCATCGCGGATGAGTTGGTTGAGGGCGGAGTTCATAGCTGCTAGGGCGGCAGGTGGAATGCTGCGCATGTCTAAAAGATGCGGCGGATAGGGAGAAGCGAAAACGTCGGGCGGGCGCTTTTAGTCGGCGCGAGAGGGAGCCGCCGAGCTGCCGCGCGGCTGCTAGATATCGCCGCTCGATCCGCTAAGGTCGCGAATAAGCCGGATGAGTTCCGCCGGTGGAAAGGGTTTGC
>JAYTEI010000386.1:0-2515 GCA_043735445.1 Akkermansiaceae bacterium
GTCGGAAGTTGTGCGAGCACGTAGGTCTTCCATTCCGTGAAGGAAACGCTGCCGTCCCCGTCGGTATCCACCAGCGCGATTGCCGCGCTGAATTCCAACGCAGACACGAATCCGTTGCGATCCGTGTCAAAAAATCTCATCACCGGTCTCAAGGAAACTGGAATCGGAAATTGCGGCGGCGCTTGAAGCAGCGGGCATGGAGGGATCGGCGGTTCCACGGGCACCATCACTGCCAGGAACTCGGCATTGCTGACTTGCCCATCGGCATTCTTGTCCAGGTGAGCGATCATTCGGGCGATTTGATCTGCGGTGATTTGGGGAATGCCCGCAAGTTCGGCCGCGGTTAGGAAGCCGTCGGCGTTGATGTCGAGTTCATTGAAGCGTCTGGTCCGCTGCTCGGTGATTTTCACTCCCATGGCATCGCGGGCGGCTTGCTTTTCCTCATCGGAAAGCTTGCCGTCACCATCGGTGTCCCACGGATTGACGGCTCCGGGGAATGGCGGCCTGGCGTCGCGCAGCGCTCTCTCATAAGCTTGGCGCTCTTCGGCGGAAAGCTTGCCGTCGTTGTTGAGATCGTAGGTTTTCAGGAACTCGGGGAGCTCGCCGGTGCCAAACTGAGTTTTGGCGGGAGGAGTAGGAGGAGTGGTTTGCGCACTCGCCTTGGTGGCTGCCCCGCCAAACAACAAAGTTGCGGCGAGCACGGTGGAAGCGGTTTTATTCATGGCAGTTTGGTGGTGGTGTTTTTCTTTGCGGCGGATTCCCAGTCATTGCGAACTCGCGCCTTCTGAACTCAAAGACGCGGCCCCGCGGCCGCCGGTTACATCGCCGGGGAAATTTTCTTTGCGGATGGGCCGCACGCCGCCACCAAGGCAGGGTCTGCGTATGAAAACCTCTGACCAAACTTGACCCGAAAGTCGCAGGAATTACCCCTGGCGAGATTCTAGCCACTGAATTCTTGGAGCCGCTCGCAATCACTCCTTACAGGCTGGCCATGGAGACGGGGATGCCGCGATCCCGGGTCTCCGCGATCCTCAATGGCAAACGCACGATTACGGCTGAGACGGCCTTGGCCTTTGGTCTTTATTTCAGCACGTCACCGCAGTTCTGGATCAACCTCCAAACTCACTTCGATCTCGAAAAAGCCACCCGGGAGAGTTTCGAAAAGATCAAAGCGAAGGTGAAGCCGCTGGAGGCGGCGTGATTCACCCCAGCGTGATCCCCACCGGGCAATGGTCGGAACCGGTGATGTGCGGCAGGATTTCCGCGTCCGTTACGCGTGTCATGAACGGCGTGGAAACTCCGAAGTAGTCGATCCTCCAGCCGACGTTGCGCTGCCTCGCGCCGCCGCGGAACGACCACCATGAGTAAGCTTCCCGCTTGTCTGGATAGAAGTGGCGGAAGGTGTCGGTGAAGCCGGCTCCTAGCAGCTCGCTGAAGCTGGCGCGTTCCTCGTCCGAGAAGCCGGCGGAGAAGCGGTTTTCCTTCGGCCGTGCGAGGTCGATTTCCTGATGCGCCACATTGAGATCGCCACAGAAAATGACAGGCTTGGTGGTCGCTAGATTGGCGACGTGGCGGCGGAAGGCGTCGTCCCAAGTGAGTCGATAGGGTAAGCGGCGGAGGCCGTCCTGCGCGTTGGGCGTGTAAACATTCACCAGGAAAAAATTTGGATACTCGAGTGTGAGGACGCGGCCTTCCTTGTCGTGCTCGTCCATCCCGAGGCCGACTCGGACATCGAGTGGTTGCTCGCGGGTGAACACCGCCACGCCGGAGTAGCCGGGCTTTTGCGCGGAATCCCAATAGCCGTGGAAGCCATCTAACTCGGGCGGCAGCATCACTTGCTCGGGCCGCGCCTTGGTTTCTTGAAGACACAGGATGTCCGGTTTTTCCGCAGTCACAAAATCGCCGAAGCCTTTGCCAAGCGTGGCGCGGATGCCGTTCACGTTCCAGGAAATGAGTTTCATCGCGGCGGAGCTTTCCTGTCACACCAGCAACATGCAATCGCCATAGCTGAAAAACCGATAGCGTTCCTCGACGGCTTTTCGATACGCCTCCATCACCAGCTCCTGCCCCGCGAAGGCGCTCACCAGCATGATCAACGTGCTTTGCGGCAGGTGGAAATTCGTCAGCAACGCATCGACCACCCCGAACTGATAGGGCGGGTGGATGAAGATATCCGTCTCGCCGCGTTGTTCTCTAACTGGCTTGCCGAGAGATTCCAGCACCCGCGTGACGGTGGTGCCCACGGCGACCACGCGGGCGGCGGCGTTTACCCTTTCTGCGGTGTCCGCGCTGACGACGTAGCGCTCGGAATGCATGATGTGATCGGCCACGACTTCCGCGCTCACCGGGCGGAACGTGCCGACACCGACGTGCAGCGTTAGAAACGCGTGGGGAATTTTTTCCAACAGCTCGGGCGTGAAGTGCAGCCCGGCGGTGGGTGCGGCGATGGCACCTTCCTCGCGGGCGAACACCGTCTGATAGCGGTCGCGGTCGGCGGGTTCGTCATCGCGGCCCA
>JAYTEI010000387.1:0-12110 GCA_043735445.1 Akkermansiaceae bacterium
CCTGGCAGTCTCTGATGAAGCGGGCATTGCGGGTTTCCACCACCACGCTGGCGCGCAGGTGCTCGTTGGTCGCCAGATAGATTTGGTCCGCCTGGGGAACCATGCGATGCAGGAACCCGTCGAAGGCGTGGGACCACTCGATGCGCTCGATGCCGGTCGCGGCGCGGGCCTGTTCCTTGGTCAGCATTTCGCCCTCCCAGATCGCGATGTGCTCGTTGGTTTCCTTGACGAATAAAATTTCCCGCTCTTTCGGATCGACCGCATTGGGCATGAGCAACAGCGTGGTTTCCTCCTGATCGACTCCGGTCAGATAGAACAAGTCGCTGTTCTGTTTGAACGGCATCGTCCCGTCGGCGTTGGTCGGATAGATGTCATTGGCATGGAGGATGACCATGCTGTTGGACTTGAGCAATCCGCGCAGGTGATCGCGGTTGCGGACAAAAAACGCGGGAGAAATCGGTTCGTGGCGCACGGCCTGACTTCACGGCATCCCCCGCCGCAGGGCAACCCGGATTTCGAGGAAATCGCGGGTTTGTGCCGCGTTATTGATCCGTTTCTAGCGGTTTCAGTAAGGCATCGTTCGGCGAGACTGCGGCCAGCTCCGATTTGGCGACGGCCAAGGCGGCTTGGGCGCGGAGCAGCTCCCGACCAAGCCTGGCGGAGCGGGCGACCCAAGTTTCAAGACTCCCCGGGACTGACGCTTGATTGCCATAACTGCCGCGGGACGAGGCTTCCATCCGGTCGCTTCGCAGTTTTCTGACTTTGGCATTCCAGCCACTCACCTTGAAACGCAGCAGCCGCAATTTCTCGGCATCTTCGGCGGCATTTGGGTTTTGATAACGGTTCACTGTCGGGACCGGGGGGTCAGCAATCACCTCGGCAACTGCTTCTTCGCCAGCAACGATCTCGGAATCTACCTTGTCAGGCTTGCCCATTAGATTCTCCTCTTCCTCCTTCAATCGGCTCCGGCGTTCTTCATCGCTCCACTGGAAGCGATCCTGCATTTTCGGCTCCAGATCTGGAGCCTGAATGCGGGCGATCCCGTGCTCGTGGCGGATTTCTAAGCCGACATCGGTCACCCGCGTGATCGTCGCCTGTTGGAAAGCGCGACCGCCACGGATCGTTAGAGTGCCGAGCGATTCACCGACGGCAGCGGTCCAGTTTTTCTGGCGGTAGGTTGCCCGGTATCGCGAGAAATCGCCCTCCAGCGCAGTGATAGCCTCGCGGATCTCAAGCCGCGATTTCTCCATTGCCGCTTGGCGCTGACGCTGGGTTTCAAGCTGCGCGGAAAGCTCGCGGTGGGCGTTTGATCCCTTGCTGAGGCTGGACGAAGCATTCTCCAAAAGTAGAGCTTGCGCGGCAGTCTGAGCACTCAGTTCCGAGATTTCAAATGCGCTCGCGCTGATCTCTCGCTTGAGTTCACCGGTTCCGCCAGAAAAAACCCGATGTTTGTCCGCCACGACGGAAAGCCCGACGGCGACCATCACCACCACGATCATGCCGACCATGAACGTGAAAACCCCGGGATGTTCTTCGGAGGACAGCATGGGTGGCGCTGGAATGTTAAAGCCGACCTCTCATCTGAGCCATCTCGGCTTGCAGAGTGGAGATCCGGCCTTGTTTCGAGCGGATGTTGCTGCTGATACTACCCGATTTGTTAATGTGCATCCGGCCAGCCGCGCGGGCCGCAGATGCATCGGCCGCAGCCCGATCTATTTCAGCTTCTAGGCCCTTGATTTCCTCTTTGATGGAAGCAACCAACCCTTCCTTCACGGCGATGTCCTGACGGATCCTGGCTTTCACCTCTTCCGCATCTTTTCCCCTCTGCACGTCCATTTTCTGGTCCGCTAGATCGTCGGCCACCGCCACGGCGGCTTCATGCACGTCTCGGGAAGCAGCCTCCTCTGCCATGGCCTGCTCCTTTTGTTTTGGATCATACTGAAAACGATCTTTCATCGCCTCAGGTAGATCTTCAAACAGGATCCGCTTCTGGCCGTCCGCATGGCGGATCTGGATGCCGATGGCGGTCACTTCCCGGATGAGCACGGAGTTATACACAGCGCCAGTTAGAGTCTCGAGTTTATCGAGGGTTTCCCCCTTGGCCTTGCCGCGGGCATAGGCGCGGTATTCATCCTTGTAATCCGCGAGAGCCTTTAGCCTGAGTGCTAACTCGGCCTTTCCGGCCTCGATCCGTGTCTTGAGATTGGCGGAGTTGTCTGCGAGAGCTTGGCTCTCGCGCTTGCTCCGGGCCAACTCCTTGGCGTTAGCGACGCGGGCCGGAGCTTGGTCTAACTTCTGCCGCTCGAAGATGATCGTCGCCTTTTGGCTTTCAATATCTTTGGCCTGATGGGCGATCACCGACTCGATCGACTGGCCAGCTCGTTCAGTTTCGTCAGAGGCATACATGAACAACAGTCCGAAGCCTAATAGCACCACTAGCGCCATCACCATTCCGATCACTCCTGGACCGCGACCGCTCGACATCATATCACTGAAAGACATATCTTTTGGAGTAAGGATTACTTGACCTGATACTTGATTTTATAGGCATCAAACTCGCTCTGTAGAGAACGCTTCTTTGCTTCCAGTGCCGCCACTTCTGTTTCGAGTCCCGCCACTTCGGCGGATTGCTTTTCGGAAACTTTCTTAGCTTCTACCAGATCGGCGGATACATCTGGTGGGAGACTCTTGAGCTTTTCATCGATCAGCGCAAGCTCCCCTTTTAAGCGGGAAATCTCGGCTTTTTGCTTCTCCCGCTGTTCAACAAGCTTGGGATCATCACTGCATGAAGCGCAGGAAACGGCCAATAAAATGGCCACGGAATAGGAACGGTAATAGTGCTTCACGGGATAGATGGTACGGTGGTGTCGGCGAAAGATCTGCGTTTGGTCACGACCGGAGGATTGTATGCATTGGGCGGGAGCGGCCGGCTCGGATAAACACTGTAGCCATAGGACTGACAGTTATAGGCAGGGGTGTTATTGTAATACACGTAGCGATAGGAGCGGTAGTTTGAGTAATCTCTCGAGTAGGACCACGAACGGCTGCCCACGTTAGACGCCGGCTGGGCGAGAGGTCTTACATTCGCAGCAGTCACCATTTGCGCTGCCCGCGCTGCCCGCGTCCGCTGGTTAGCAGACTCCACCCGCTCGGCTACTGCGGACTCCTTCATCTTCTTTTCATTGAGTGCCAGCATCCGCGTCTCGACCCAGCTTTCATACGCAGCGACATCGCGGGCTTCCTTTTGGTCGGCCGCTTGCGCCAAGTCTGCTTCTAAGCCGAAGAAGATCCGCTGCCTGGCATCCAAATCCGCAAACCGCAGTCTGGCGGATCCGTCCGCGTGACGGATCGTCACTCCGGAATCGTCGATCGACGCGACCGACGCGTTCACGAACGTCCGCCCTGACGCCAACGTGAGTTTGTCGAAAGTCTTGCGCATCGCGCCCTGGCGTTGATCCCGGATCGTCGCTTCGCGGAAGTCGGCCCAGCCGCGCTCTAACGTTTCGATCCGGTCACCCAAGGCCAGGCGTTGCTGGCGCAGCGATTCGAGCTGCGGGACGGCCACTTTTGTCGAACGCCGCAGGCTTTCCAACTGTTCGAAATCGTGGGAATATGCCTGCTCGAAGCGGTATTTCTTCAGCTCCAGTTGATGGCTCAGCTCGATTCGCTGCTGTTCGCCCTGCCACCAGCCGGCGAGATCCTGGCGTTTCCCACATCCCGCTGCCAAAATGACAGCCACGATGACCGCAGCGCCAGAGGCAAGTTGTTTGTGAGATTGTGGAAGCATCGTTTTACGAAGACTAGCGGTTCGATATCCACGGGTTCAAGAAAATTGCGGTAAAATTTCCGTTAGGACGCGGGGCGGCGGCGATGGGTCAATTCCCGGGCACGGGCCGCGGCGAGGTCGCTCCCGCGGAGAGACCCGCCACCAACAGACCCGCGAAAATGGATTTTCCCAGGATGGCGACTCTCCGCGATTTTCCGGCTCGGGCGAGGCAAATTCGCGCGCTTCGGTCCGCGTCATTGGATCGGCGCCAACAGGCTGGCGGCGCGGACCCCGAAGCGGAACAAGAACCCCCGGTCATCCGGTTCTCCCGGAGCGACCCGCCGCGCATCCGCGAAGTCCTTTTCCAACATCGCCGCCACTTGCCCGGCAAAGGCACGATCCCGGACTTCCAGCGTGATTTCGAAATTGAGGCGGAACGAGCGGTTGTCGAAATTGGCGGTCCCGACGGTGGCCAGATCGGAATCCACCAGGATCACTTTCTGGTGCAGGAAACCGCGGGTGTGGCGGTGAATCTTCACGCCGACAGCCCCCAATTGCGGGACGAACGCCCAACCGGATAGATCGATCAACCGGCTGTCACCCTTGTCGGGCACGAGGATCCTAACATCCACGCCGCGCAACGCGGCGAGCTTCAGGGCGCTGACGATTTGCTCGTCGGGCACGAAGTACGGGCTCGATATCCAGAGCCGGGTGGTGGCGGAGTTGATCAAGTGGAGGAAGTAAAGCGTGCAGGTTTCCAGTCGGTCGGCGGGACCGCTGGCAATGCAGCGGACGGTCTTGTTAGCGGCCGCCGGAGCGGGCTCCGGAGTCCACTCCAGCTCGAGAAGCCTGTCGCTTGCCCACAACCAGTCTTCTTCAAACGAGACCTGGATGGTCTGCACGGCCGGTCCGGTGACTTTAACCGCGGTGTCATGCAACGCGGTCATCTTCTGGTGCCCGCTGGTGTATTCGTCCCCGATATTGGCCCCGCCGATCCACGCCATCCGGCCGTCGGTGACGACAATCTTGCGGTGGTTGCGGAAGTTGAGCTGGAAGCGGTTGGTGATGCCCTTCATGCTGTTGAATGCCAGCATCTCCGCCCCGGCACCGCGCAGTTCGGCGAGGTAATTACCCGGCAAGCCGGCGCTGCCGACCTCGTCATAGATGAATTTCACTTTCACCCCGCGAGCCATCGCGGCGATGAGGTGGCGCTTCAGGCGTTTTCCCAGATCGTCATCCCGCACGATGTAGTACTGCACCAGCACATAATTGCGGGCGCGGTCGATCCCCTCGAGGATCGATGGGAAAATGGCATCTCCGCCGCGCAACAACTCAACGTCGTTGCCGGTGGTGGCGGGCAGTCTGGCAAGCCGATCCAGCAGTTGTTTGTCGCCGCCGGTGTCGGGCGCGATGAGTCCGCTCCGGTCGGCGCGGCGAATGAAATCCCCGACGACGGGGGCGCCCTTGCCGTCTGTCCCGCGGCGCTGTTTGACATATCCTTCGAACTTGCTGCGGCCGAAAACCCAATAGGCCGGCACGGCCAGATAGGGAAAGGTATTGAGGGAAACGGCCCACGCGATGGCACCCTGCGAGGTGCGGGCCGTCATGAGCGCCTGGACCGAGGTAAGAGCTCCCAAGATGTGGGTGACGAATAGAAACAGCGCGGTGAAACGCTTGCGCCGCATTCGCACGTAGCCGGTCGCCCGGCCGAGCCTCCAGAAACGCTGCTTCAGGCGTCGCTTCAATCGCGCGATGGTTCCGGGCATGGGGAGCGGGTGGGTGGTTCGCAAAAAATACAGCCTCCAACGAGTGGAGGCTGCACCGGGCGCGATCCTAACGAAAGGATTTTTGTCAGACCTTGCCGATCGCGGCGAGCTAACGCCATTGCACATCGCATCGCCTCGCGCCCGCTTCGTTGCAGAATGTGAACCGAACCATCACGGGATGGCGCAAATCCGGGGTTTCACCGGCTGGCACCGAATCTGCGACAGACCCATCCTCCAATCCTCCAATCCCACAATCCCATGAATACCACCCACGAGACCATCACCCCCACCCACGATCACTGCATCGCCGTCTGCAACGGCTTGCTCCGGGGCGAACTTTCCGCCGTCGAGACCTACGGCCAGGCGATCGAGAAATATGCCGGCTCGCCGGTGACCGATGAACTGCGGCGGATCCGCTCGGATCATTCGCGCTCCGCGACGTGGCTTTCCGCAAATGTGCGGGAGATGGGCGGCGAGCCGGAAAACGACGCGGGAGCCTGGGGGCTGTTCGCCACCGCGGTGCAGGGCGCGGCGAATCTGTTCGGCGAGAACTCCGCCATCGAGTCGCTCCAACGGGGCGAAGAAGCGGGCCGCAAGGACTATCAGGAAGCGCTGTTGGACGACGACGTGATGACAAATTGCAAGCTGATGATCCGCGAGGACTTGTTGCCGCCGATCATCGAACATCTTGCATCCTTGGACAAACTTGAGCACGCTGTGTGACCGGAGTCCGGATTTACCCATGGCCATCCCCCGCAAAAACGCGTCGTCGGCGGATTCGCTGGCGACGATTTCCAATGTCCTGCTCGCCACGTTCATCGTGTGCGGGCTTTATTTCGGGCGGGAGCTGCTGGTGCCGCTGGCGTTGGCGGGCCTTCTAACATTCATGCTGGCACCACTGGTGACGAGACTGCAGCGCCGGCTGGGGCGAGTGGTCTCGGTGTTGTTAGTCGTGGCGATGATCTTCGCCGCGACCGGGGCGGTGGGCTGGGTGCTGACGCGGCAGGCGGTGGATCTGGCGAACCAATTGCCGAACTACAAGGATAACATCCGGACGAAGATGCGCGCGATCCCGCTACCGCGCGAGGGGCCTTTTTCGAAGATTTCCAGGACCCTGGGGGAGTTGAAAAACGATCTGCCAGGCAGCGAAAACGGGGAATCGCGGCTCAAGTCGGATGCTGCGAAGGACAAGGATGTGCGGAAGGCAACGCCGGTCGAAGTGGTCAGCCGCAAGGACGAGCGCTTGGAATGGGTGCAAGGGGTGCTGGTCCCGGTGCTCGGGCCGCTGGGGACGGCGGCGTTGGTCTTGCTGCTGCTGATTTTCATGCTGCTGCAGCGCGAGGATTTGCGCAACCGGCTGATCCGGCTGATCGGCCAAGGACGGATCAGCGCGACCACCCAAGCGATGGATGACGCGGGTTTGCGGGTGTCTCGATACCTGTTGATGCAGCTCGTGGTCAATGTGAGCTACGGCATCCCGGTGGCCATCGGGTTGTATTTCATCGGGGTGCCCAATGCGATCCTGTGGGGCGCGCTGTCCGCCGTGCTGCGGTTCATTCCCTACCTGGGGCCGTGGATCGCCGCAGCATTTCCCATCCTGTTATCGCTCGCGGTTTCACCAGACTGGATGGCGCCGCTCCTCACGATCGGGCTATTCATCGTGCTCGAACTCTTCAGCAACAACGTGATGGAGCCATGGCTCTACGGCTCCAGCACCGGCGTCACGCCGATGGCACTCATCGTCGCCGCTCTTGTCTGGACCTGGCTGTGGGGACCGGTAGGACTGGTCCTCGCCACACCTCTAACGGTCTGCTTGGTGGTGATGGGGCGGCGCATTCCGAAGCTGGCATTTCTCAGCATTTTACTAAGTGACGAAGATCCTCTGACACCGGCGGAGGACTGCTACCACCGCCTCCACCGGGTGGGGGAGCAGGATGAAATGGAGCTGGTGGACTCCTATCTGAAATCCAATCCGCTGAGTGCGTTGTTTGACTCCGTGCTCATCCCCGTAGTCGCGGCAGCGGAAACCGATCACCGGTTAGGTCTGTTGGAAACCGAGCAGCTTGAACACATCGAGCAAGGGTTGAATGAAATTTTAGTCGAGTTAGAACTCCAGCAAGACACCTCGATTGTTCCCGAACCTGCACTCGGCGAGGCCACGATTTACCGCGTTTGTTGCATTCCTGCGAAGGCTTACCGCGACCAGTTAGCCGGCGATATGCTCGTCCAACTTTTGCATCAAACCGGCTACAACGCCCTCAGCGCCACCGCCAAAAAATTGTCCGCCGAACAAGTCGCTTGGGTCAGGGCAGCCAACCCGGAGGTCGTCTGCATCTCAGTCGTCGCGCCCACCACGATCCTCCACGCGCGCTACCTTTGCGCGAAGCTGCGGCGGAGTTTCCCCGAGCTGAAAATCATCGTCGGGCTGTGGGGAAACACGGAAAAAGCCGCGGAAGCCGCGCAAGTTTTAAGCGACTCCGGCGCGGATGAGGTCGTCACCACCGTGGCAGAAGCCGTCGAGCGAGTCGCCGTCCACGCCCCCCTAACCGTGGCCTCAGAAGTCCGCGAACCAACCGATGAATGAGTCCACCCAGCATCCTCTCCGAGGAAATAGCCGTTGCCGAATTCGCCGCGGAAAAGTGGGCTGGATTCTGCTATGGCTCGTCGGGATTCCCGCTCCCGTGCTATTGGGCGTCTTTCTGATCCGAGGTTGCGCGTGAGGATAAATCCTGTTTCTGTGCCGCCCCTAAATCATCCAATCCAATCCCCCGAATTTCCCATGAATTTCCGTGTCATCTGCGAGCTTGATTACACGCTTCAGAGCAGCGCCACCTTCCTGTTCGCGCTGCGCTGCATCCAAACGGGTGGCCAGCAAATCCTCAGCGAATCTCTGGTCAGTGATCCCTTCGTCACCACCGAGGAATTCACCCTCGTCGGCGGAATGAATCGCTTTTCGCGAGTCAGGACCTCAAATCCCGGTGAGTTGAAAATTTCCTATCAGGCAGACGTCAGCACCACCATCCGGATCGTCCCCGTCAACACCTTGTGCCCAGACGGTCCCGGCAATCTCAGCCCCGAGGCGATTCCATTTCTATTCCCAAGCCGCTATTGCCAATCCGACCGGCTCCGGCAACAAGCGATTGATCTATTCGGGCATTTATACACTCCTCACGCGATCGCTTCGGGCATCAGCGATTGGATCTACGAACACGTCAACTATGTGAGCGGCAGCTCGGGTGAGACATCATCTGCTGTCGATACGTTAGAGCAGCGCCAAGGCGTCTGCCGCGACTTCGCCCATCTCGCCATCGCGCTCTGCCGGGCCATGAACGTGCCAGCACGCTACGCCGCTTGTTATGCCTATCAACTCAATCCACCGGATTTCCATGCCTGCTTCGAGGTGTTTATAGATGGCTGGTGGTATATCTTCGACGCCACCCGACTGGCACCGCTTAACGGTTTGGTCCGCATCGCCACCGGCCGCGACGCCGCGGATGCCGCCGTCTGCACCATCTTTGGTAATCCAGAATTAACCCGCAGCATCGTCTCATGCGAGTGCTCCGATACTAACTTCATTCCCGTCACTCGCGATAGCTTAGTGCGGGCAAATGAAGTCATCGCCTTGTTATAGTTGCGCGAGCCGTTATGAAAATTTTCGATGCCGCCCCGGAGACGTGGGAGCAGATCCATTTAGTTCACGAGACTTGTTATACCTATTCGCAAGCCGTGCAATTTCTTCCGCACCGCTTAGTACTTCGTCCGCGCGAGGGGCATGACGTGCTGCTGCACTCCATGAATCTATCCACCACGCCGCCCTCGACCATCCGCTGGCATCGTGACCTGCTAGATAACTCCATTGCCCTCGCCGCGTTCGAGGAACCTGCAGCCGAGTTACGCATTTTTAGTGAGTTCACCATCAGCGTGCCACCTGCACCTAAAGATGGTCCGCTACCGATTTTTGTCCCCTACCCCTCACTCGTGGCTGGCATCGAGCAACTCGCCGCCACCCCCTATCTTCAATATATCTATCCGCCAGAAGTCGCCCATCTGCGGACATGGTTCACCGCCACCGGTCTCGCCCCTGCTCCCGGAAAAACAAGTGCCATCTTCGACGACATGGCCATCCTCATTCATCGCGTGATCGGCTATAACAGACGCGAAGAATCAGGCGTTCAGTCACCCGCCGAGACGCTGCGGCTCGCCACCGGCTCCTGCCGCGACATGGCCGTCCTCATGATAGAAACCAGTCGCTCACTCGGCTACCCAGCGCGCTTTGTGAGTGGTTATCTCGATAGCCAGAACTCCCGAGTCGGCCGCGGCTCGACCCATGCCTGGGCGGAAATCTACCTGCCAGACCGCGGCTGGACCGGCTTCGATCCCTCAATCGGCAAACGCGTCGGTCCCGGCCATATCGCCGTCGGCGTCAGCCACCACCCGCGCGGCGTCATGCCCGTGAGCGGCGGATTCAACGGACTCTCCGGAATCGGCAGTTCGCTAAAAGTCAACATCACCACCCAACGTTTACCCCCGCCAGTGGTGGTGAGTCCGCAGCCTTAGCAAGGAGTATTAGCGCTCCGGCGACACCTCTTTTTAATTTATCAATAAGGCATGTATCAACCCAGGAAATACCAAGATGAACCTAAGAAGGATTCCAGCATGGGGAACCATTGGTAACATAACAATGCCATGAAATTAGTGAACAATTCGCGGCCTCCAGCGGGCCAACTGCTATTCAATTTTATGATCATTCACATTTCACCAGTAGGGTTTACATACGGTGGCCGTTAGGCTCTACCCTTTATATTCCGCCACTCCACTTATGCCAGATCTACCGATACAAGAAATACAACTGCTCCGCGCAGCCTACACAGCCTTCAACGCCCGTGACATCGACGCCACCCTTGCCCTCATGACCCAGGACGTGGCTTGGCCGAAGGCGTTCAAAGGCGGTTTCGTCCGTGGCCCCGAAGAAGTCCGCGCTTACTGGACGGAGCAGTGGAGCGAGATCAACCCGCAGGTAGAGCCGGTGGCCTTTTACCCAGAGGTTACCGGGCGTATCATAGTCGAAGTGCATCAAGTCGTTCACGACCTAACTGGAGCCGTTCTTGCCGACGAACTCGTAGGACATCGTTTCACCTTTGCGCATGCCTTGATCCAAGCCATGGAAGTCGGCCCACCCCCATCGTCCGACCCATCAGCCTTACAATTCTCGGAAGCCGAGCTTCTTACTTCCGCTGCCATTTCCGCTTCCGCCCAATACCGGTGAGGATTGGCGGAACTCTAACACAATGGGTGTTGTAATTCAAAGCCCAAAGTAAGAGTGAGAAACGAACGCCCACCTTGGGATGGTTTGGCCATTGACTCTAACCACAAAGCGGTTCCAGCCTGCGGGTGCGAGTGGCTGTCCCAATTCCATCCCAGGTCCCCATCCATGCCGGAACTCGATGCGAGATCACGACTTAGATGGGCTCACTTCCCAGAGTAACCTTGACCGGTAACCCCGGGCTGAAGAACGCAACACTTTAGGTGTTAGGGGAAACAAGCTGCCGCAGTCGATGAATTCTTAATGGCATTGCGGCTGAAGAGAAATTTCTGTCCGTTTCAGATTCGCCCCCCTCAAACCCAACATCCCAAAACTCCACCCAATCAATTCGTTATTTAGCTAAATAGAGCTTGTCCCAGAATCCGTGATTTTCGGCCCGATTTCCACGGATTGTTCATTTGTCCAGCCAAGCGTGACCCGATTGTGGCGGAGACTGGCTGAACCGGCGTAATAACAGCAGATTGGGTCCGGTGGATCTTGGTTTTCACGCGGTTTGGGCGTGGGTTTCCCGGACCTGCCGGGATGCGGTCCAGAGTCTCCGGCGCGGCGGGTGATCTTTGTCAGGCGGCCAGCGCTTCGGGCAGACGGGTGTTTTGTTCCTGATCCTCTTTTCGCTTTTTCTCCGCCTCGGCCATGCGAGCGACCACCCACAAGTTATGCGTGAGGGCTGCCCAGCCGACCGCGAGCTCCCGATGCTTGAATCCCCTGGCTAACAGCGGGCGGCCCAGGAACACGTTCTTGAAAATTCCAATCCGGGCTTCGGTGCCGGCCCTTCTCTTGAGTCCGTCGCGAAAGCCCTCTTCGTTGGCGAACCGGTGTGATAGCTCGGTCACGTCACGCGGACAGAAGCCATCACCGACTTTCCGCCGTTCCAGCATCGCGCTGTTGACTTTGCTGGTCAGGCCGCAGTCGCCCCACACTTGTTTCACTGCCAGCTTCTGGTCATCGAGGAGCCGCTCGAGCGCGGGCTTTGCCAGGGTGGAGTCACTGGGGTTGTCTTGGTATAACTTGTAATCGACGATGATCCCATCGCGGTTCTCGCCGAGCCAGAGCTTGTTGCCGAACTCGACATTCGCCCCGGCCTTGCCACGGACGATGACATTGACCGAATCATCGTAGAGGCTGAGGATTTTGTAGTCATTGGCAATCCGGCGCCCGCCGATCATGCGCTCGTGGGCTTGTTTGATGGCGGTGGGGAGCTGGTCTAACACGCCTTCCATGCGGTCGATGATTTGCTGGGCTTGGGCTTCGCTGA
>JAYTEI010000388.1:0-5583 GCA_043735445.1 Akkermansiaceae bacterium
TCGTTTTTCAAATCCGTCTCGTAGCGGGCGGACTGGGTGCAGTAGGCGCAATCCTCCGAACAACCGCCGGTCTTGATGGAGAGGAGGGTGCAGAGCTGGATTTTGCCGCCGGGGAAACTGGCCTCGTGGACGGCGTGGGCGCGGGTGAGCAGATCGAAAAACGGCAGGGCGTGGAGTTCTTGGAGTTCGGCGAGGGTCATGGGGGCGAGGATCTGGGATTGGGGATGCTTGAATTCTATAACTTCTTAGGACTGCTCCGACATGTCGGAGCTTTCACACTGGCCGACATGTCGGCCAGTGTGAAAGCGGGGACATGTCCCCGCACTCCGCAACGTCAGCGCACCCAACTGCCGTGGACGACGGGCAGGGTGCCTTGGCCGACATCGGTGTAGGAGGTGGGGCCGCGGGCACCTTCGAGGGCGACGCCAGTGGTATTTTTCCAGACTTTGCTCATGCTCTCGCCGGTGTGGCAGCCCCAGCTTTTGCAGTAGGCGTTAGAGGCAAAGATGGAGGCTTTGATGCGGGGTAGATCGCGCTCGTGGAGCCAGGCGGTGGACACGGCCATGATGTCACTGCCGTAGTCAAACATGAAGGCGTAGCGATTCGAGTGACCAAAGAAATCGAATGTCTGGACAGAGCCGCGGGGCCGGGAGTTGAGGGCTTGGAGGAAATTTCCTGAGCTATTGAACCAAACAAGCGTGACCCGCCGCTGGGCGGCGAGGCCGGTGATCCAACTGGTGTAGGGCTTGCCATCCTCACGGCCACGCGCCTGATAGCCTGGCTGATAGACCATCCACACGATGGGCGCATCCGAGCCGTAAGCTTTGCGGATTTCCGCCATGCGGAGGGTGGAGGCACGGACGAAATTCGCCCACCAGCGGTCGTGTTGGTCGTCGCTCACGCGCAGGTTTTCCCATTTCCGCAAGGTGGGGCCGCCGGTGACGATGAGGTGATCGGCGTGGCTCCAAGTGGTGAGTAGGAGGAATGTTAGAGCGATGGTGCGGGCGAACATGGGGATGGCTGGATGGATGAATGCCAGGGACAAAAATGTCCCTGCTCCTTAGGCGGCGGAGCCGTTGCGGATGATTTCGAGGAAACTCTGTGGCTCGAGGGCGGCACCGCCGATGAGTGCGCCGTCGATGTCGGGGCAGGCCATCAGTTCAGCGGCGTTGGCGGGCTTGACGCTGCCACCGTATTGGATGCGGATCTTGGCGGCGGAGTCGGCTCCGTAAAGCTCGGCGATGACGGAGCGGACAAACGCATGGGCGTCTTGTGCTTGTTGCGAACTGGCAGTCACGCCGGTGCCGATGGCCCAGACGGGTTCGTAGGCGATCACAGTTTCGCCGAGATCTTTCTCGGAAACGCCCGTTAAACCGCCGGTGATTTGGGTGCGCAGCACGCTTTCGAGATTTCCCGCCTCGCGCTCGGCGAGGGTTTCACCGATGCAGAAAATCGGCTTCAGATTCGCCTCACGGGCTTTCTTGATCTTGGCGTTGATCATGGCATCGGTCTCGCCATAGATCGCGCGGCGCTCGCTGTGACCGACGATCACGTAATGGACGAAAAACTCGCGCAGCATGAGCACGCTGATCTCGCCGGTGTAGGCGCCGGAGTCGAACTGCGAGCAATTCTGCGCGGCGATCTGGATGGCGTGGGCGTTCTGGCCGGCGTTGGCGTTGTGGAGCAGGTCCGCGAGCTTCGGCAGGGAAATGAACGGCGGCGCGATCACGATTTCGCAGGGGAAATCCTGGCCTTGGAGTTTCGAGAGGAAGCTTTTGACGAAGTCTTCCGTCTCGGAAGCTCCTTTGTTCATTTTCCAGTTAGCGGCGAAAATCGGCTTGCGAGTCATGGGCGTGGTAAGCGGGGGTTAGTGCGAGTTGTTATAAAAATCAAACTTCGGTGAGTGCGGCCACACCGGGCAGGACTTTGCCTTCGAGCAGCTCGAGGGATGCGCCGCCGCCGGTGGAAATGAAGGTCATCTGGTCATCGAGCCCGAACTGGTTGACGGCGGTGACTGAGTCGCCGCCGCCGACGATGGTGACGGCATCACTGGCCGCCATGGCCTCGGCGATGGCGCGGGTGCCTTTGGCGAAACTCGCGATTTCGAAAACGCCCATCGGGCCATTCCAAATGATAGTTTTCGCCTTGGCGACTTCCTTGCAAAACTCGTCGATGGCGACGTCGCCGATGTCGATGCCTTCCCAGCCGGCCGGGGTTTCGCCACCCTGGCCGTAGATGCCGGTGACTTGAGTTTCCGCACCTTCCTTGAACTCCTGGGTGATGCGGGTATCGGCGGGAAGCAGGAAACGCACGCCCTTGGCCTCGGCCTTGGCGAGGATGTCGAGCGCGAGGTCGAGCTTGTCCGCCTCGACGCGGCTGTTACCGGTCTGATAGCCTTGAGCCTTGCGGAAGGTGTTAGCCATCGCGCCACCGATGAGGAAGGCGTCGGCCTTTTCCATGAGCGCGGTGATGACTTGGATTTTATCGGAAACTTTCGCGCCGCCCATGATGACGAGGAACGGCTTCGCAGGGTTTTGCAACTTGCCGTCGAGGTATTCCAGCTCGCGCTCCATCAGCAGGCCCATCGCGCTTTGGGTGACGAAATGGGTGACGCCCTCGGTGGAAGCGTGGGCGCGGTGGGCAGTGCCGAACGCGTCGTTGATGTAAATTTCCGCGGCACCTGCGAGTTTCTCGGCGAAGGCGGAATCGTTCGCTTCCTCTTCCTGATAGAAGCGAGTGTTCTCTAGCAGCAGCACTTCACCCGGCTGGAGCGCGGCACGCAGCGCGGCGACTTCGGCACCGATGCAGTCCGGCGCGAGCTTGACCGTTAGACCAAGGATTTCCCCGAGGCGGAGGGCGGCGGGAGCGAGCGAGAATTGCGCCTCGAAGCCGCCCTTCGGCCGACCGAGGTGGGAGCAGAGCACGAGTTTGGCCCCGCCGGAGACGAGCAATTTGATGGATGGCACCGCGCCTTGGATGCGTGTGTCATCGGTGATGACGCCGTCCTTGAGCGGGACGTTGAAATCCACACGCATGAGGATTTCCTTAGAAGACACATCGAGATCGCGAATCGAAAGCTTAGCCATGAGGCGGCGAATCCCGCCTTAGAGCGGGGCCGCTGTCAAGCGATGCGTTGGCCCGCGCGGTATGGCAGCGGGAATTATCGCGGCAGCGGCGCGGTGCGGAATCGCTCGTGCTGTTGGCAGATTTGGGCGAGTTCGAGCGGACTGGAAAAATTCACGGCGCGGCTGGACCACTCGAGTGCCTTCTCGCGTTTGCCTTTGGCGAACTGGATTTCCGCCATCGTGTCGAGGTATGAAGATTGGTTAGGGCGCGAGCCGATGGCTTTTACCTCAAACGCTTCGGCCTCATCCAGATTCCGCTGGGCGCGGGAAGCCAGCCAGGCCGCGGTGTTGCGGGTGTTGTCGGAGGCGGGAAACTCGGTGAGCACGGCGACCATCCGTTCCCAGGAAATTTTGAACCATTCGTCATGCTCCTTGATGAGTCCCACCTTGCGCAAGGCTGGGAAAAAATCGTCGGCCAGTGAGCCGTCGCTGGGAAACATCCGGTGACAATTTCCAAGGATGGCAAGCGCCCCGGCACGATCGGATTTCAAGCCGGCCAAGGCTCTGCCCATGTCCGCTTGTAGCCGGATTCTAAGCCCGATCAGTGCCTTCTCGCTGGGAGAATCGGCAGCTGCAGTCGTCTGGGCACGCACCTCAGCGATGGCGGCCGCGACCTTCCAATCGCCCTGTTCTAGCGAATTCTGAAGGTGATTTCGCAGCGCAAAATCGAATTCTAACGTCGCAGGATCGCTCTGCCGGGTGGCCCTCGCCCACCACTCCGCCGCGCGTGGATAATCGTAGCCTTCGGCATAAGCGCTGGCGATTTGCAGCGCGTTGTTTCCCAGAGCCAGCTTCTCGACCAGCGCGTCCTGCGCCGCCGCATCCTCGGCCCGGCCCGCCTTGCGCAAGCAGGCGGCGGCACACGCGTGCAATGACGGTTGCGAATCCTGCCGCGCCTTGGCCAGCCGATCCAAGAGGTCCAGATAGATTCCCGCCGCTTCATCCCAACGCCCGGCGGCGGTTAGATCCATGACGTGCGCCCGCCATGGCAGGTCAGCACGGAGTTCTTCGGGGAGCGCGTCCCAGACCTTGAGACTGGTGGCCACATCCGGGCATTGCCGAGAAACGGAAGCCATCGTTAGAAGCAACGGCGTCCGCTGTCCCGCCGGGGCGTGATCAATGGCCTGCCACGCCAGCGCCAACCATTTCGCACGAAGCCGGAGTGGATCGCGGCCCATGCCACTGAGGGCGAGCATCCCATCCAGCCGCTCGACCCGGCTGGCCTTGGGATCCAGCACTAACAGCCAATCCCACACCGCCCTCATTTCGTCCTGTTCGCCAAATGCTGCGGTGATGACTTCGTCCCAGCGATCTGCGTCGTCCCCCGCCCAAGTGATCGCGGCCAAGCGCGCGAGCTGCGGCGCGGCTTCAGGTTCTTCCCGTTCGCTAGGACGGCCACCGAATAGAGCGGCCAAAAAATCGGTGAAAATTTTCGCGTCTTTCTCTGCCACTGCCGCTAACGGCTTCAGGAACGCACCCGCGTTTTCCTCATACAGACCCCGCCGCTCTAGGAAATTAGCTAACAAAATCAACTCCATGCTATCCGAGGAAATCTCATGTTCCTCCCCGCGCGCGTCTTTCAAAAGTGGCACCATCCGTTTCTCCACCCACCCCGCGTAATCCGGCTTCTCGGAGTCCAAGCCCAGCGCTTTCAATGCTTCAGGGATCCGCTCCAACGACTCGAAATAAGTAAACGCCTCCAACGGCGAGTTCTTGAGATAGGCATCCTCCGCCAGCGTGGTCTCACCTAGCAGAAACAACGAGTTGATCCCATTCGGGCGCTCACTCCGGTCTTTCGAACTGATCGACCGCATGAGCGGCTCCAAATCCGTTGGCCGGAGCGGATTTCCCTGCCAGCGCTTGATCGCAAGGTCGGTGTAAAACTTGTGAATCACCCCGCCGTCGCCGCCCACTTGGTTCAGGCGCAGCCACGGCAGCGGATCGCCTAACAACGCAGACATCGCTGCGGAAATCTTGATTTCCCCAGCCGCAGTCGCCGCATCGCGGGCTGCTTCCAGGTTTCCCGAGGCCCGGTAGAGCGCGAGCTGCCAAGCATCCGCGCGCACGCCTTTGAGGGATTTCGCCCGCTTCAGTTCTGCCTCCAGCGTGCCATGACTGCGGTGGAAATCCGCCAGCGCAAGCAAGCCAGCCGCGTCGGCTGGAGCCATTTCGAGAAACTCGCGTGCGCCCTTCGCATCGCCCGCCTCCACGCACTCCCGCGCAGCGATGATTGCCACGCCCCCCACGCCCTCGACTCCACTCATGCCCCGCCTCAAGTTTTGTTCCAAGCGGCCTTGGACATCAGGGCTGGTCTCGGTCGCGTAAAGTTTGAGAATTTGCCGCCAAGCCCGCTTCTTATACATTTGGCCGAACAGCGCCAGCTTCTCGTTAGGCGTCGCCTTCGCATAGCGCTCGACCAGCGCCACCACCGCAGGATCGGTCTCCGGCGTGATCTGCA
>JAYTEI010000389.1:0-2509 GCA_043735445.1 Akkermansiaceae bacterium
ACCAAGGGCGGGCTTGATCTCTCGTCGTTCGCCGGCGCGCTTAAAGGCAGTTCCGGGGGAAAAATCGTCGAGTCTGGCGATCTCGGCTCGCCGCTGATTACCGCCGTCCTGCAAACCGGCGAGAAGAAAATGCCGCCGGAGGGCGACAAGCTTTCCAGCGAGCAGATCGGGATTCTCAAGCGCTGGATCGAGGGCGGCTTGCTGGAAAACAAGGCGTCCTCCGCCCGCAAGCCGTCGAAGCCGAAGTTTGAAACCACCCTGCGCTCCGATCCTGCGGCCAAGCCCGACGGCCCGCCGCCGATGCCGGTGGATCTGCTGCTGGAGCCGCCGGTGGTCACCTCGCGAGCCGCCGCCATTCATGCGATCGCCGCATCGCCGTGGGCACCTTTGCTGGCCATCACCGGGCAGCACCAAGTCCTCCTTCATCACACGGAATCCTTGGAATTGGTGGGAATCCTGCCATTTCCCGAGGGCGATCCGGTGTCGCTGGCATTCACGCCGGACGGCCGCTATTTGATCGTCGGCGGCGGGATTCCCGGGAAATCAGGGGTCACCGTCACCTTCGACATCACCACCGGCGCCCGTCTGCTCACCGTGGCCAAAGAGTTCGACAGTGTGCTTGCTGCGGACATCCGCCCCGGCTTCGACCTCGTCGCCACGGGTGGACCGTCGCGACTTCTAAAATTTTGGAACCCGGAAACCGGTGCGCTGGTGAGGTCGATCAAGAAACACACCGACTGGATCACCGCGCTGGATCTCTCGGCAGACGGCGTGTTGCTTGCCAGCGGCGACCGCAACGGCGGCGTGTGGGTGTGGGAAAGTGGGACGGGCAGTGAATTCCACACCCTGCGCGGCCACCAAGCGGCGATCACAGCCACGGTTTTTCGCGCGGATTCTGACATCCTTGCCACCGCTTCCGAGGATGGCAGCGTCCGGTTTTGGGAGATGAATGGCGGCAGTGAGGTCCGCAAGAACGACGCCCACGCGGGCGGAGTTACGGCCTTTGCATTCGCCCGCGATGGCTCATCGGTCACTGCGGGTCGCGATTTGAAGGCAAAATTGTGGAAGCCCGACTTCAGCCCGGCCCGCGATCTCGCGGAGAACTTGCCCGCCTTGCCGACTGCCGTGGCGCTGGATTCTGAGGGCAAACGCGCGTTCATCGCCGACGCTCAAGGGACGGTGCGGGTTTTCCTGACTGCTGATGCTAAAGTGGTGGGTGAAATCCGAGGCAACCCGCCGAGCATCGCGACCCGGCTGCTGGCCCTAACCACCGAGATGGCCAAGCCGGAACTGGCAGCCAATCTCGCCAGCATGAAATCCTCGCTCAAGCGCTGGGCCGCAGCCGCCATCAACACCAAGGCGCTCACGACCCATCGCGAGGCCGACGAGTCCGCACTCGCGGTCGAGGAAACCCAACTCGATTTCTCCCAAGCCACAGCGGCAGTCGCGCTTCAATCGGCCGCATTGAACGCCAAGCGGAACGAGCGCGGTCAAATCGTCGAGCAACTCAAGGCTGGCACGTTAGAGCCAGAGCTTGCCGCCGAATTTGAAGCGACCTTGGCAGTGATCGACCTGAAGCTGGCCACGGCACTGGCAGCATTTCTCAAAAGTGAGGCGGCTGCGCTCAACTTGCGGGCGACCATCGAACAAGCCGCGCCGCTCGCCCATCAGAAACGGCTTGAGTCGATTTCCCTTCGTACGGCCTATTCCAAGGCACTCGAGTGAGGCAATCAAGGCACCGTCACGGCGAAATTCTGGGTGACTGTGTTGCCATCCAGGTCGATGGCTTTCACCAGCACCGAGGTGTTGCCAGTCGCGACGGCGGTGATGGTGATGTCCGTGCCCGTCAAGCTGGCAGTGGCGATGCTGGGGTTCTGACTGAGCACCTCGTAGGACAAAATAGGTGCTGCGACCACTGAGGTGATTTTCACGAGGAGGGCGGGATCGAGGGTGTCCGGGGCGCTCGCCGCATTCACGGGAACATCCCCAAGCAACCGATCGCCTGTTACGAAGGGAACGGTGTAATCATGGACGGGCAGGGCGTTGATCTGTTTCACGACGACCATCCCGGCAGCGGGCACTCGGCCAAAAACGGTGAAGCCACCGTTTTGGTTATCCAGGTTCGGAGCGTTGTTGTTTACGTTCACAAACCACTCGGAAGTGGCGCTGTTGGGAAGATTCGGAGACTTCGCCATCGCCACGGTCCCCTCCACGTTGGAAAGTCCCGGCTCGTTCGGGAGGACTCGGGCGAACTTGTTGACCCCAGTGAACCCGCCAGCGGCGGTGTGTTTGTAGCCGCCGCCTTGGACGACAAAGTCCAAGAGCGAGCGATGGAAGAACATGTTGTCGTATTCCCCGGCATCCGTGTAATCGAGGAAGTTGTCCACCGTCTGGGGAGTGGAATACGGGAAAAGGATGATGTCGAATGTGCCCTTGGTGGTGATCACGCGGGCCGCGCTGGCGGTGTCTGGATCGGAAAATTTTCCGGCGAGAGACACCGTCGTGGGGG
>JAYTEI010000390.1:0-5581 GCA_043735445.1 Akkermansiaceae bacterium
GTGATTTCGCTCTCGATCACCACCGGCTCGGCTTCAGTCACCTCGGGAGCATCCGCCTTCGTGGGGGTTCCTTTGTCAGCGAGAGCGAGCGGACTTGTCGCGAGTGCCGCGAGCGAAACCATGAGTGGGAGCTTGGACTTGATTTTCATAAGTTGTGTTAGGTTGGGCTGTTAATGTCGGGATTCTTCATTGATCCGCCGTGGATCGGATAATGGACCAGATTATTTGTGGGAGTGCGCAGAAATTGTTCGTGAAGTGGAGAGGCAGTTTGATTGTTCGAGAACCAGACTTTATCCCGCCCGCAGTGAAACTTTCTTGGAGTGCCATGTCGAGCTTCAGTCCACTGCATTAGAAGATTGGCAGGACTCTAACACCAAGGGTGTTGCGTCCTCCAGCCCAGGGTTGGTGTGAGGAACGAACACCTACCCTGGGATACGTCGTGCACGGGCGGGTCATCCCCAATTCCATCCAACGACCCAACCCACGCCGGAACTCCGGTGGAGTTCATGATTCCGAGGATCTCATTCCCCGGGGTAGCCGTGAACGGCAACCCCGGGCTGGAGGACGGAACACCCTTGGTGTTAGTTGGAACAACCTGCCGTGAAAGTTGAATCCTTAAAGGGACTTCACCCGCTTCTATAATAAAGTCGCAGCTCCTCACGTCCGCCGCCTACCCTGGTGCATGAAGCCGCTTTTCGAAGAACTCGATTTCCGCCCCACTCCTCTCGGTGATCTGATCTTGCGCCGCCGCCGGATGGCGATGCTGGACGATCTCATGGTGTATGAAGTTCTGCTAGGAAATGGTTATCTCATGTCGAGTTTGTTTCATGAAGTGGAAGTGGCATTGGCCGATCTGGGCTTGGCGGCGGTGGAGGGAGATACGCTGGATGTCGTGGTCGGCGGGCTAGGCCTTGGCTACACGGCGGTCGCGGCGCTTAAAGATCCGCGAGTGGCGGAGCTGCTGGTGGTGGATGCGCTGGCGCCGGTGATCGAGTGGCATGAGCAAGGGCTGGTGCCGCTGGGAGAGACGCTAACAAGCGATCCGCGCTGCCGCTTTGTGCATGCAGATTTCTTCGCACTCGCCGCTGAGCCGGAGCTGGGATTCGATCCCGCGCTGCCGGGCCGGAAGTTTCACGCGGTGTTGTTAGACATCGATCACTCACCGCAAAATTTGTTGGATGCGCGCAATGGGGCGTTCTACAGCAGCGAGGGCTTGCGCTGTCTGGCGAGGCAGTTGCATCCCGGCGGTGTGTTCGCGCTGTGGTCCGATGATGCGCCGGATGAAATTTTCCTGAGCCATCTAGCGGAAGTTTTTCAGACTTCGGCAGCGCATGTGGTGAAGTTTGCGAATCCGCTGCTAGAGAAGGAATCCGCAAGCACGGTGTATGTGGCGAGCCTTGGACTGCGGCAGCCTGCTGCGGGTGGTTAGCTTAAAAAGGAAGATGGTAACCACTGATTGAACTGATTTTTAAGAGGCAGGAAAGGATTACGAGTTCACCCATAAGGTGAGTCGAATTGCTGCCATTTTTTGCAGTGAAATCAGTCAAAATCAGCGCAATCAGTGGTAACTTTCGAAGTTAGCACCTTTGTCATTCTCCTTTCTAGGGTTGGAAGTTGCCAGCAGGCTGGCTGCAGGCTGCACGCAGTCCATGAGACTGGACGCGGGCGGCTCCGCTGCCTACACCTCGCGCATGACCGTTCGCACCCGCTTCGCTCCTTCTCCCACCGGCTATTTGCACGTCGGCGGGGCACGCACTGCCTTATTTAATTGGCTGTTCGCCCGCAAGCATGGCGGGATTTTCGTGCTGCGGGTGGAGGACACCGACGAGGCGCGCAACACCGAGCAAGCCCGGCAAGCGATCTTCGAAGGCATGAGCTGGCTGGGCCTAGAGTGGGATGAGGGACCATTCTATCAGAGCCAGCGACGGGAAATTTACGACGCTTGGTTCGCGAAGTTGGTGGCGGCGGACCGGGTTTACCAGGATGGTGGCGCGTGGCGGTTCCGCTTCGAGCGCAAGCCAGTGACGATGCAGGATTTGGTCTGCGGCGAGGTCACCATCGACTATCGCGACGAGTCTAACACCCCAGACATGGTGGTGAAGCGTTCAGACGGCTCGTATGTTTTTCACTTCGTCAATGTGGTGGATGACTTGGAAATGGCGATCACTCACGTCATTCGCGGTGAGGATCATTTGATGAATACGCCCAAGCATTTGCAACTGATAGAAGCGCTCGGCGGCACGGCTCCGCAATACGCGCACATCCCTCTCATTTTAAATCCAGATGGCTCGAAGATGTCCAAGCGCGATGCCGGAGCGGCGGTGGGCGATTACCCGCGGCAGGGATTTCTATCAGCAGCGGTGGTGAACTTCATCGCGCTGCTAGGGTGGAACCCGAAGACCGAGCAGGAGATCTTCACGCTGGCAGAATTGGCGGAGGTGTTTTCCTTGGAAAACGTCAACCGCTCGCCGGGCCGCTTCGATCTGGAAAAGTGCAAGTGGGTGAACCAACAGCACCTGCTAGGCGTGAGTCTGGAAGACTTCGCGGCGGCGGCGCAACCCTTTGTGGAAGCTGCGGAGCTGCCGATTCCAGAAAACTATCAGGCCGTGATCGCGGCGGTGAAAGACAAGGTGCGCTTGTTCAGCGACGTCCCGCCAGCGGTGGATTTCTTGCTCAAGGATGAGTTTGATTTCGACCCAGATTCGGTCGCAAAAGTACGCGCCAACACAGCGGCCAGCGCCCTTCTAACATCGCTCGCCACCGCACTTGCCACACTGTCGGATTGGTCGGCGGATGCGGCGAAAGCGGCCCTCAACGAAACCGCGATAGCAGCCGGAGCGAAGCCGGGGCAACTGATGTTCCCGCTGCGGGTCGCTCTATCAGGTCGAGCTCACGGGCCGGATCTGGGAGATATACTAAACCTTCTGGGCAAGGATCGTTGCGTGGCCCGAATCACCCAGTTTTGCCTAAACCGATTGTCATGAAACAAGTTTATACCCTAGCGGATCTGGCCACTCGCGAGCTGTTGGATGAGGGCTGCGACAAGCCCGCGCGGTTGGCGGTGATCGGTCATCCGGTCGCGCACTCAGCCTCGCCGCAGATGCATCAACCGGCGCTCGATGCGGCGGGCATGGACGCCCGCTATATCCGGCTCGAGGTCGAGCCAGGACAAGTCGCTGAAGCGTTTTCCCGCATGAGGTCGCTGGGGTTCAGCGGTTGCAATGTGACGGTGCCGCACAAGTTAGAGTCGATGGCGCATTGCGAGGTGGCTCCCGCCGCGCGGGCGCTCGGTGCGGTGAATACGATCCGCTTCGATCCCGCAGTGACGCGGGGTTTTAACACCGACGGGCCGGGATTCGCCCGCGCGATTGAGGATGATTTCGGCGTGCCGCTCGCATCGCTCAAGGTCGCCATCGTCGGCGTGGGCGGTGGCGCGGGGCAGGCAATCGCGACCCAATGTTGTCTGCTAGGCGTGACCCGACTGGTGGTTGTGAACCGCACCGCCGCGAAGCTCGGCCCCTTGGTCGAGCGGTTGCAAATGATCAACCCACTCACAGAAATCCTCGCGCTTGCGTTTGATGATCCATCGCTTGCGGAACATTGCCTAGCCTGCAATTTAATCGTGAACACCTCATCTGTCGGCTTGAAACCGGGTGACCCGTCGATCTTGGCGACCGACTGTTTGGAAAGGGGCCACCTCGTTTACGACACGATCTATCAACCGCCGATCACGCCGCTGCTGGCCACTGCTAACAGCCTCGGTTGCCGCACCGCGAACGGCCTGTCGATGCTCATTCATCAAGGTGCGCTTGCGTTCCAACAGTGGTTCCCAGGCAGCGAGCCGTTAGAGGTGATGAAACGGGCGATGCGCGCCTGAGCGGATGCCCCGGAGTGCTGGCAGCTCTGCTCCATGCGGCGCGGAACTCTTCATCTTCCGCGAGCAAAGCATCGCGCACTCGGGTATTTATTTCCCCGCTGCCGTCTCCGGGATTTCCACGCCCGGCGCATCGACCGAATACCAGTGGCAGGCGACTACCTCCTCGATCTCGAAGCGGCGCTCTCCGTCTTGCTCCATCCGGCGGACTTTCACCCGCACGCGGATGAGTCCCTCGGGGTTGATGTTAGGAAGGTTCACGCCGAAGACGCGTGCGCCTTCGCGGTCGAGCTTGAAGGCGGCGTCTAGCAGGCGACCGTCGCGGGTGTCTCGCTTGATCAGAAACTCGGGTGACTGGAATCCGGTCTCCCCGGAATTTCCGAAGCGGGGCGCATAGAGCGCCACGCTGATGGCGTCCGCGTTTTTTCGCTCAGCGGCGAGACGCTCGCGGGCGAGCAGACGGAATTCCCCGTGCTCCATTTCACTGCCTGATAGAAACAAGGCCCACGGGTAGTCGCTGAAACGGGCGAAATGATCCCAGTCCAGCCGCCATTCACCATTTTCCTCGATGAAGACTGCGTCCGTCGTGCGCCCGTCGGTGGCACGCCACTGCGTCTCGATGGCCCGGCGACCGGGGAGATGGAGCACCGCGCTGTTAGCGAGAGTCAGCGTCTGGGGATCGATGTCGGTCTGCGGATTGAGGCTGTAAAAGCGCGCCATCCGGGCTGCGGTGGTGATGGGAGTGAGGACGAATTGGTTGCGCCCTTCCGGAGTCGTGGCTGCTAGAAACCCGGAAAAAGTCTGGTTGCACAGCGGGGCGACCTCGCTCAGCAGCGCGACATCGGCGTCCGGGATGGCACTCTTCGCGGCAGCTTGGCTCACAAATGGCTTGGATCTATCCGGCTCGTCATGCCACTGGTGGCGGACTCCTAACACAACGACGAGAAGGATCAGCGACCAGCCGATCACGAGCTTGGCCATGAAAAAACGGCGTCGGTGTTTCCGCAGCGGATATCGTTCGCGTTCTGCGGGCTTGCTAGATGGGGTGGCGGATTCGTGGGCCGGAGCTTCTAGGCCGAGTGCTGGGCTGCGTCCGCAGACTCCACACGCGCGGTCGTCGTTTTCCCCGACGGGGGATTGGAATAGCGAGCCGCAGCGGCCGCAGTGAAACCAGGAGGTGTTAGTATCGCTCACCATGGAAGGTTACGGGGTGAGCCAGTCAAGGTGCAGCAGCTCACCGATCAACCACTGGTTAGGCAGTGCTCCGGGCGGTGCAGGTGCCAAGCGGAGGGTGACTTTCTGTGATCTTTGGAACGCGCCGCGGACATCGTGCTGGTGGAAAAGTGGCGCAGTCACTTGGTCCGCAGCCTCGTCCCGGCGGGCGTAGCACCAGATGACGATTTCTCCATCAGGAGAAATCAGGCGATAGCTTTGGTAGGCCGCTTCGGGGAAGATGTCGTTGTAATATTCGGCGCTGGAAATCTCCCCGCGGATCTCGCTGGGGTCGCCCGAGTTTTTTTCTAACTGCTCGAAAGTCGCCGTTCCGAAGCCGGTGGTGGCCTTCCAATCCAGCCGCAGTGGATTGCCATCGTTGATGAAATAGGCGGAAAATTCCGAGTGATCTGGGAAGGATCCTTGCAGCAGTCCGCATGGACGACCGGTAAATTCAGACACCGTCCACCTTGTGTCTGCGGCAGGGTCCCAAGC
>JAYTEI010000391.1:0-12097 GCA_043735445.1 Akkermansiaceae bacterium
TTTGGCGGGCTTGGCTCCGTCAGCCCGGAAATCGAAATCGAGACACCTTCGGGGAAATTGCTAGCTGACGGCAATCTCGGGATCGCTTTCGATGCCGTCCCCACTGGCACTACCGAGTCGGAGAAAAAGGTTCTCACCATTCGAAATACCGGGACCGTGGCCCTCACGCGACTCGCCGTGACTCTCGATGGCGCGGACGCCAGCAGCTTCAGCGTAAGCACCACGGGCATGACCACCAGCGTGGCTCCCGGCGACAGCACGACTTTTTCCGTCAGTTTCCAAGGCACGGGGACCGCGACGGTCACCCGGCTTGCGGCGATCCATGTCGCGAGCAATGATTCGGATGAAAATCCCTTCGATATCGCGCTGAGTGCCCAGACTTTCTCCACCGTTGGGGACAAGGATGCGGATGGCTTGAATGACTGGGCGGAATTTCAATACGCCAAGCTCGGCTTCGATTGGCAAGTGGCTCAGCCCGATTTGGTGGCCAAGCTCAAGACCGGTTCAAATGCGGCAGGTCTCTACAGCCAGTCAGAGATTCAAACTCTGAACGTGGCCACTCCGCTTCTCGTCAAGGACGCCACCACCGGCGAGTTCAAACTGACCCTCGGGCTGCAGAGATCCACGGGTTTGAGCACTTTCACGGCGTTTCCGATGACGTTGCCGAAAACCAAGATCACCACCGACGGCAAGCTGGAGTTTCTTTTCACTTCTCCCGACAAGGCCGCCTTCTTTCGGGTGCAGGCGCAGTGAGGTAAGGGGAATAAGGTCAATTTCCTAAATGCCTGTGGCTCAACAGGCGACGGGCAGGATACTCGCGCCACGAAGGTTGTTTTCCCTAACACCAACGGTGTTGCGTCCTCCAGCCCGGGGTTGCCGGTCACGGCTCCCCCGGGAAGTGGGACCGTCCAAATTCATGAACTCCAACGGAGTTCCGGCGTGGGTGAGGTCAGTGGCCGGACACGGAGGCCGGAACCACTTTGTGGTTCGGGAACCTTGGACGAACCGTCCCAGGGTAGGTGTTCGTTCCTCACACCAACCCTGGGCTGGAGGACGCAACACCGTTGGTGTTAGAATCCCTGAAGCTTTGGTCTGGATTCCACGGCTGCCATCCGCGACAGAGAGGTTTATCCCTAATAGGAAGATGGTAACCACTGATTTCACTGATTGAACTGATTTTGAAGAGATTGGAAAGAAGCACCTATTCACCCAAACGGTGAGCGAGATTCCTGGCAACTCTTTCAGTGGAATCAGTCAAAATCAGAGTAATCAGTGGTAAAAATGGTCGGTGCCGCCTTCGCCATTTTCCTTTCTCGGTTTATTGATGGACAAAAAAAGGCCGCCGGAGCACCCACCCCGACGGCCAAGCTGAACAACTCCAACACAGCGCGATTTGACTCGCGGCTTGTAATGAGGCTGACAACTGCTGTTCACCCTTACATGAAAACGCGAACTCACGTCCGGTCTTCAGCAGCCTTTGACTCCACAAGGGTGGCTGCGTTCAATAATCATCTGACAGAGTTCTCAGCGGCGATTCGACGAGCGGATCGAGGGCTTCATTTTGCTCGTGGATAACGGCTTCTCAGCCACCTGACCGGATCCGCGCACGAGGACCGCGCGGCGAGATCCTTCCTTATCAGCCACCGGCAGGATCACATCCACCGGTGGCAGCACGCCCGGCCCATCGGCAAAGGTGCGGGTCCTTTCGGAGGCTTTGTAGCGGGCGTCCATGTCCGCTTGGACGGAGTTGAGCGAGCGCTCGTTGTTCACGATGGAGGGCTGGATGAAGACCATCAGCTCGCTCCGATCTTTGGTCTCCTGAGTGCTGCCAAACAAGCCGCCGATGTAGGGGATGCTGCTGAGGATGGGGATTCCGCTTTTAGTTTTGGCATTCTTCGAGGAAATCAAACCACCCAAGACGATGGTTTGGTTATTAGGGACGGTGACGGTGGTGAGGATTTCGCGAGTGGAAATCCGTGGCACGGTGAGGTCGCCGCCGTTGCCACCGCCGCCGGCGATGGTTTGAGTGCCGTTTTGCTCGTCGTTGAGCAGCGCGATTTCCATGGTGATGTCATTCTCCGAGTTCACCAGCGGGCGGACTTCGAGTTTGAGAACCACGTCTTGGTATTCGATCTGGGTGCTCGCATTGCCACTGGTGCCGAAGCTATTGCTACCGGTGGGGATGGCGATGCGCTCACCGCTGGAGATCGTGCCAACCACGTTGTTGGCGGTGAAGATGCTGGGGCGGGAGAGCACGGTGAAGTCGGTCTTCGACTGGAGGGCTTGCAGATAGACGTTCAGGTTGTTGCCGATTTTCCCATAGATCTGAAGTCCGCCGCCGCTGCTGAGGGAGCCTGGATTGAAGATGTTTTGGGCCGGTGTCCCAGGAGTTGCGGGTATGTAGCCCTGTTGGCCCGGAGTGCCGACGGCGGGAACGCCAGGAATCGCTGCGACCAACTGATTGAGAATCGGCAGGACCGGTCCACTGCCGTTACCGCCTCTGCCGACGAAGTCGTTGCCCAGCTTCAGATAGTCGAGGCCTACTTTGAAATCGTCGTTGAGCGTGAGCTGGCCGATGACGGTGGAAATCATGACTTGGTCGGGTTTGACGTCGATCTGATCCAGCAGGCGTTCGATGATTTCCAAGCCGGATGGCGGGCCTTGGACGACGACCGAGTTGGTGATGTTATCCGCGACTAGCAGAGTGCGACCGACGAGGGAAGACTCGGGAGCCGAGCTGATATCGCCACCGCTGAGGGAGCTACCACCGCCTGAACCGCCGCCCGACGACCCGCCACCACCGAAGCCGCTGCCGCCTGAGGAGGAGCCGCCGAAGTTGGCACCAGTGCTGCCGTTGTTGCTACCGCCGCTGCTCCGGCCACCGCTCCGACCGCTGCTAGAAGCTTGGCGGGTATTGCCGGATTGACTGCGGTTTGCACCACCACCTTGGGCACCGCCTGCGGCACCGCCTTGGGTGCTGCTGCCTCCACCGCCACCGCCGCCGCCACCACTGGTGCCGGTGCCGGAGAATGCACGGGTCAGGGCATCGCTCGCGATGGGTAGGAATTCGGAGACTTTGAGGAACTTGAGTTTCCGGCGGAGGAAATTCTTCTCGCTGGTTTCCACATCGAACTCGCGGACGAGGCCTTCCACGAAGATGAGATCGACCGGGCGACCCATGACGAAGATCCGGTTGGTGCGGGGATCGGGGACGATCTGGACCGGGGTGTCTTCACCACCGCTGCCGCCGCCGCCACCTGCCTGAACGATTCCGCCTCCTCCTGGCACGGGCGCGGGAACATTGCCATCCGCGCGCTGGATGCCGGCGGTTTTTTGGGCGGACTGCTGGGCGGTGAGAAGAGTCGTGAGGGTGTCTGCGATCTCGGTGACGTCGGCGTATTGGACTTTGATGAAACGGCTGCCTTGGACCGAGCCGGGTTTGTCGATTTCCTGCTTGAGGTCGATGAGCTTGCGGATCAGCGAGGTGTTTTCCGTGATGACCACGGCGGAGGCGTTAGGGACGGCGGCGATCGAGCCGTAGGCGCCAAACTGGCCGATGATCTGGGTGAACGTATTAACGGCTTCGGCGGGCTTGATGTAGTCCAGCTTCATCACATAGGTGATGACGGCGTCGCCCTCGGGCATGGTGGTGTTCTCGTTATAAACAATGCCATTTTGATTGTACACATCCACTCCGCGGCCTGTCGGGCGGATGCCACCGGTGGACAGAGTGAGGATGTCGAGATTCGGATTTTGCTTATCCGGGACGAACACAAAGTTCTCGATGATGGCGGCTATTTTGAGAAGTTCGGCGGCTTCGGCGTAGGTGAGAGGGTCTTTGGCACTGGCATCCTGGACAAAGCGGAACTCTGCGGTGGAGGCTGCCGAGGAGACGATCACGCGGCGGCCGGTGTAACGCCGATAGAGTCCAGCCAAGGCGTCGCCACTGAGTTTTAGCTCTTCGATGGGCTCGGTGATTCTTGTCTGTCCCAAGGGCACGCCGGGTTGAGGCGCGGGTTGATTTGCGGCAGCCGGCAGCCCGGCGGCGGGTGGCTGGACCACGCCAGGAATCGGCACGCCCGGCGGAGTCACCGGCGCTGGCGGAGCTTCGGCAGGTTGCTGGCCGGACGCGGAGGCGAGACCGAGGAGAAAGAGGGCGAAGGAGCGGTTAAAGGACATGGAGAAAGACGGGTATTTCAGATTGGAGAATTAGTTATTGCCGCGGCGTTGCGGACGCGGGTTGTTGCCCCGGTTTTGTTGATTGGCGGGCAGGGGCTGGCCTTGTTGTACTTGGCCGGGCAGCACTTGACCCGGTTGTATTTGGCCATTGGCACCGGGAGTCGGCGGCGGAACGACGCGGGGTCGCGGCATGCGTTGGGGTTCGCCAGGTTGCAATTGCGGTCCGCCTTGTGGCGGTTGGCCAGGCTGCGGGGCGGCGGGTTTGGCCGCTGCTGCTGTGAGTGTGAGAAGCTTCTGATCGTAGCTCACAGTGCCGGTCATGGAGCCGGACTGCATGAGGACGACCGTGCCGAGCGGATCGCCCGGCTTGCGGGTGACTTTGAGGATTTTGAAGCCTTTGCTGTCGCGGTTGGTCTCGACGTAGATCCGGGGTTCTTCGGGCTTTTTTTTGTTGATCAGCGTCACGAGGTAATTCTTCAAGCCGAGAGATGACACGCCGATGAGCGCGTAATCATCGAGCGGATTATTTTCCGGGCCAGCTTCGGGTGGCGGCGGCTTGGCGGTGAACGGGGAATTCGTCCACAGGCCGCTGTATTTCTGGATCGGAGCCTTTTTCGGCAAGTCGGCCGAGGCCACGCCGAGGAGAGCGAGAAACAGGAAAACGGGGTTTAAGGTCAGAGTTTTCACGATGAGGACGGGTTAGAAGGTTTTAGGGACAAACCATTGCTCGATGGTGGCGGTGCAGTCGATCTTGGTGTCGTCCTGTTGGTTGGGAGTCAGCCGGATTTGGGTGGCATTGCGAAATTGGTCGGGCACGTTGAGGCGGTCGAACCATTGATAAAGCGCTTGTTCGGTGCCGGTCACGGTGATTTGGAGCTTGGCGCGGTGGTAAATTTTTCCGGCGGTGGCATCGGTGGGGAGCGGCTTCTGGGTCTTGATGGTGAGGCCGGTTTCCTTGGCTTGGCCTTCGGCAAAGAGTTGGAGCTTGGTCTGGACGTCCTGATTCGCGGCGGGTTCGGGTTCATGCTTGGCAAGCCATTCCATTTCGTCAGTCACCTGCTCGCTGTTGGTCTGGAAATTCTCGGCAACGGTCAGTTTCTGCTCCGCCAAGGCCCGCTCGGAGTTTGCCTTGGCGCGTTCTTTCATGGCGAAGCCGTAGCCCAAGAAATTGAGGATCGCGAAGCCCGCGAGGGCGAAGAAGATGAGAAGTTTTTTTTCGCGAACTGACATGGAGAAGGAGAGAAGAATGGAAAAAGGAGCGGAAGAAAAGGATCTGCTGACCGATTAATGCCGTGGCGGAGGGATTTTGTCGGTGAACCGGGAAATTCAGGGTGCCTTTGGAACTTCCCCGCTGTAAACGAACTCCCAGCCACGGGTCGATTGGTTAGGCTCGGGGATTTGCCACTCGAACTGGGCGAGGTCGTTATTTTTATCCAGATTAAGGCTGAAAGTGTTAGCCGCCTGGAGCGCGGGGGCCTCGCCGATGAGCTTGATTTCAGAGGCGCTGATGTCGGCGGTTTTAAGCCGCAGGCCGCTGACGGGCGGGATGCAGGAGGCGATGCGGCTGAGAATATCAACCGGGGAATTGCTGAGTTCGAGTGCTTGGGAAAGCTCGGCCCACTTGGCGACATGGAGGGTGTAAGCCTCGCCCTCGGGAGCGATGGTTTCGGCTTGTTTGAGTAGCTTTTGGGTTTCTGCGTTGTCTTTCCACAAGCCATAGCTGAACCAGCCGATGACTCCTAGATAGGCGACGGCGACGGCTGCGACTCCCAGAATCGTATTCCGGCGGCGGCGGGCCTCGCGGCGGGCAGCGCGAACATCGGCAGGGAGCAGCTTGCTGAGTGGCTCCGGCAGGACCGGTGCCGGGCGGGGCGAAATTTCAACGCGCACCTTGAACGCAGCGGCTAGCGCGGCGGGGCTGCAATTTTCCTCGCTGGTCCAGACGACGATGCGGTCCGGCTCGATGCTCAAGCCTTGCATGGAAAACTGGATGAGCGCGAGGCGGATTTCCCTCGCCAGCGAGTCGTCCGGGCTGGTGGCCGTGACGGAAGTGGCTTGGCAATAGACGAGTTTTCCCTGATGCGAGAGGGCGAAAACCCAGCGGCCGAATTCTTTCCAAACGGCCAACGCGTCTCCTGCCAGAGGGTAGGCGCGGGCGGAAATGTCGAAGCTTTTCGGGCCTCGGGGCGGCATGTCGCCATCGCCGGGAGTCCGCAGCAGGATCGAGACGAGGGCGGTGTTTTCCGCTTCGCGGGCGATGATGAAGACATCGGTGAGCTGGCCGGCCATGGGGTCCGGGCGGAGTCCGAGGCGCTCGGCGTGGAGGCTGGCGAGATCCGGGAAAAGCGCCTCGTCATCGCTGGTGACGCGCATCGGCACGGCGGTGATGGCTTTGACCGGGAACAGTAACAGCAAATCGCCACTAGGAATGCCGGTGAGATCACTGGCCCGCTCGATGGTGGTGGCAGTATGCAGGGTAAAGGCGGCGGTCGTTTGACCGGTCCAGATTTCCCAGCCGGATTCGCCGGGGACGAGCAGCACGTTTTCGTTAGTTTTACTCACGGGATGATTTCTTCTGTGCGTTCGAGGAGGACCGGTCTGCCGGTGCGGTTGCGGACGATGACGGTGATTTTGCGTTTGGCACCTTCCGCGTGGCCGATGCTTTCAATGCGAGTGGTGGCGTCATTGGCGGTGAAGCGACCAGCGATGTCGGGGCGACCTTCTGTGTCAATTCCCAAAAGAGCAAGCGCTTCGGCGGCACTCTTGAACGGCACGTCGTCCGTGGTGTCACGCAGCCCGTCCACCCCGCAGACGGTTTGAGGAATGACGTCCGCTTGATCCACAGGAACCTCGGCGGCAGCGGCGATCAGCTCGGCAGGCGCTTCGTTGACATCGAGTGCGCCGCTGCTCCAGATGGTGAACCAATTCCGCCAATCCGGGCGGACGGCTTCGACCAAATCCATGCCGCGGACGAGACTGACTTCGTTGATGTCGTAAAACGGGCGGTTGAACGGCTGATTGATGCGGCCTTGCTTTTCGTAAAATTTTTTTTCCGCGCCATGAAGGGCTTCGTTGTCGTCGGCATCGACCCAATCGGCGAGGGCATCGACGATTTCCTGGGCCACATCGAGGTCTAGCCCCCAATCGACGAACATCGAGCGCAGTAGGGCTTTGTCCTCATGAATGATGAGGTAGTTGATGTTAAAACGTCCGCCTTCGGAAATCACCCGGACTTCGTAGCCTTCGCCGGTTTCCTCGTTCATGTGTCGCAGCATCGGGTCGGAGCGTTTGACGACGGGATTGGAGCCGATGGCGATGCCCATTTCCGCCACCTGGCGGGCACGCGAGCCGTGGACCTTGGCGGAGGCGATTTCCATGTCGAAGGTGATCACCCGCAAGGTGGCCATGCAGGCTAGGGCGAGGATCGCGATCAGCCAGAGCACCGCCATGAGCGCGGCACCGCGAGGATTACGATGGGTAGCGAGGCTGCGCATTAGTTTTTAGGACCGGGTTTAGGCGTCGGACTTGGATTTATATTAGGATCGGGAATCTGGGCCGGTTGGTTTAACGTCCGCATCAGAACCTCAGGGTTTTGCTTTGGCGGAACCCAGAAAATCTGGCGAATTTCCTCACCCTTGGCACCGATGGCGAGAGTGAGTTCGATTTGCAAGGGTAGGCGTCCTTGCAGATCCCAGTCGTATTGCCACTCCATTGAGCGGCCATCGAGGACGCGCCACTCGAAGAACGCCACGTCGGTGAGCAGGACAATTTCGGCGATGGGCTTGTTGTCGCCAGCCGAGGTTTTAAAAGCGGCGGCCGAATCCTCGAGAACCTCGTTCGCGTAGTATCTCAAAACGATGTCGAGATAGCCGCTGCGGCGTTTCACCGTGCTGAGCTGGACGGCTTTGGCGATCCGTGGCTGCCCACCCCAAGTGAAGCTGAGGGGGACGTTTTGCAGCGTGAGATCGGAAATATAGTGCGAGCCGGAATCCTGCACTTTGAGGTCGAAGCGGGTATTTCCAGGGAGTGAGGAGAAACGATGACTGAGAAGTTCGAAAAACGCCTGATGCAGCATTTCCTCATTCTGCGTCTCCACGATGGTGTTTCCCAACGCCAACGAGGTGCGAGCTGTGCCGAAAACCATGCCGACGAGGATCGCCAGCAAGCCAATGGCGATGACGAGTTCAAGCAGCGTGAAACCACTCTTCCGGGGACTGACTGGGCCGGTGATCATGGTTGGTACATGCGGCCGTAGCGCCAAGTCTCGACGGCACGATCTTGCCACTGGCCATTGCTGAACCAGCGGGCTTCGACCTTGATGGAATACATTTCCTGCAAGGCTTGGCCCTCTTCGTTCTGAAGTTCGTCGAGGATTGCGATGGTGGTATCGAGCTCGATCCCGGTATTGCCGACGGAAGAATTGGTCACTCCTTCTTCCATCACCGGCAGCGACAGGGTCTCATCGAGTGCGCTGTCAAGGATGCGGGTGATCCGGAGTTCGCTTTGAGCGAGGCCAGCGGCGTCCGCCATTTTATGAAGTGCCACCGCGAATCCAGTAGCGGCGATGCCAAATACCGCCAGCGCTAGAACCATCTCAAGGAGAAGGAATCCGCGTGTCTTGACGGGCTGGACAGGGCAAATCATCGGGTTTCGAGCGCGCTTGAGCTAATCGTGGCGGTGAGCGGATGGTAAGTGTCTTCCGACCAGCTTTTGTCGAGAGTGAGGCGGACGGAAAGTGGTTCGCACAGGCCGTCGGGGTCGAAACGCCAGATATGCACGGTGTTTTTGACGGTCCCATGCCACTCCTCGGAATCCCAGCGGCGGATGAAGATGTTCAACCCGTTGCCAAGAACGTATTGCCGACTTTCATTGGCAGCAGCCGCTGGTGGGGCAACATCTTTGCGATTCTTGAAAGTCTTTTTTTCATCCTTCCCCGCCTCGGCCAAGGGCAATAGGCGAACGACGCCTTCGCGGAATTCCAGCGCATAGGGAGTCTGGTGAAGGATGGCAATGACGCGGGCGCGCTTGGCCATCAGCTCGATTTCCCCTGATGCGTTGCGCAGAGTCCGCTCGTCCGACGAGTAGATCATCAGCCCCACTGCGCCGCCCATGACGACGGCCGCGATGGCAAGAACCATGACGATCTCGATGAGGGTAAAGCCCGGTCTGCGCTTAGTCGTCCTGACTGCTGAGATCATCTGCGGTGTTTTCGATGCCGTCCTCGCCCTTGCTAAACATTTCAAAGTCGCTGGCGTTCTTTTTACCGGGGAAACGATAGCCGTAATCCGCTTGCCACGGATCCGGCGGGAGTTTCTTCATGATTTGCGACCAACGGCGCGGGACCGGCGTGCTGGATGGCTTGTCCACCAATGCTTTCAAACCTTGTTGGGTCGTAGGAAATGACCCGGCATTGAGTTTATACATCGCCAAGGCGCTCTCGAAGCTCTTGAAGTCGGCTTCCACTTGGCGGAGTTTGGCGGCTCCGGAGATTCCCTTCATGGCGAAGATCGCGCCACCGAGGATCATGGCGATGATGCCAAGCACGATGACCATTTCAAGCAGGGTGAAACCGGAGCGGCGGCGGAGGCGGGAAGATGAGTGGTTTATTTTCATGAAGATCGTAGATGGTTGCGTGCGGCGGTAGCCTTTCAGGGATGAAAACGCCATGCGAATCAAAAGTTGTCGGGAAATAAATGTGTCCCGACTGTCTCAGTCGGAAGAATCAGCCGGCTAAGACAGCCGGAACCCATTGGGAACAATTTCTTGCCAGCTCCCCCGAATTTTCCAAGCCTTGTGCCTCGTTTTAGATCATGAACAAAGTCCTAATCATCGGAGCCGGCGGAGTCGGCAGCGTCGTCGCCCACAAATGCGCCATGGTTCCCGAGGTCTTCGGGGAAATCACCCTCGCCTCGCGCACCGTCTCGAAGTGCGACGCGATCGCCGCCGAAGTGAAAACGCGCACTGGCCGGGTCATCGCCACCGCCAAGGTGGATGCCGACAACGCCGAGGAAACCGCCGCACTCATCCGCAAAACCGGGGCCATGCTCCTCATCAACGTCGCCCTGCCCTACCAAGATCTCAACCTGATGGACGCCTGCCTGCTGGCGGGCTGCGACTACATGGACACCGCCAACTACGAGCCGCTGGATGTCGCGAAATTCGAGTATTCCTGGCAGTGGAAGTATCAGGAAAAATTCGAGAAAGCCGGACTCACCGCGCTCCTCGGCTCCGGTTTCGACCCCGGCGTGACCAACGTTTTCACCGCATGGGCGCTGAAACACCATTTCGACGAGATCCACACGCTCGACATCATCGACGTAAACGGTGGCAACCACGGCAAGGCGTTTGCCACCAATTTCAACCCGGAAATCAACATCCGCGAGGTCACCGCCGAATGCCGGCATTTTGAGAATGGCGAGTTCGTCGAATCCCCGCCGATGTCGCGGCACCAGGAATTTTGTTGTCCTGATGAAGTCGGAACCTACGAGATTTATCGGATGTATCATGAAGAACTCGAATCCCTCGTGAAACACATCCCAACCATCAAGCGCGCCCAATTCTGGATGTCATTCTCGGCCAACTATTTGAAGCATCTCGAAGTGCTTCAGAACGTGGGCATGACGCGGATCGACCCGGTCATTTACCAAGGCGTGGAAATCGTGCCACTGCAGTTCCTCAAGGCGGTCCTGCCGAACCCGAGCGATCTCGGAGTGACCACCAAAGGACGCACCTGCATCGGCAATATCATCACCGGGACCAAAGACGGAAAACCCAAGGCAATCTACATCTACAACATCTGCGACCACGAGGCGTGCTACGCCGAAGTCGGCTCCCAAGCCATTTCCTACACCACCGGCGTGCCAGCGATGATTGGAGCCAAGCAGATTCTCCAGCAACCATGGCGCAAAGCGGGGGTTTGGAACATCGAACAGCTCGACCCTGATGCCTTCATGGCCGATCTCGCGGTTCACGGGCTGCCTTGGCAAATCTTGGAGTTGACTGCGGATCAGGCCACCGCGTTGCAAATTGCCTAATTTCAGGTATTCACAAAGTAGTTTTAAATTTATATCCGACCGTCCAAAATTCCCCTTGTCAGCATGAATCAGCCATCCCACTGTCAACCTATGAATCGGATCAAAACCCTCTCTTTGCCGCTCATTTCCGCGATTCTCGCCTCGGCGGCATTGCCTGCAAATGCGCAAATTTCGTTGGATCTCAGTAGCCGCGCCACCTACCGACAGTTTGTAGGCCAAGATTCTATGAGCTTCGCAGGCGGAACCTTCGACATCAACTTCAGCGACGGCAGCGTGATCAGCATCGGCGGGTGCAACTTTGTGAAGTATTATCCTCCATCCTTTTTCCTCGGTCTCTGCTCGCCAGGAACCACCGGATTTTTGACCTCGGGAACCATCAACGGAGCCACGCTCGCGTTCCCTTACCTGTTGGTGACCTCCGTCATTCCGGCAGTTGTAGTTGCCCCTCGACATGCTGAATTGGTTAAACTCTCCGCCGCGCCGGCATCGAGTTTGCCTAGGCCATCTAGCGGATTTACTGACAATAGCGCCTCACTTTATTTCAACCTGAACACAGCCGGCAATATCAGGGAATACATTCTCACTCACTATGATGCCACAAGGGCTTACGACAAGGGCCAACGTGACAAGTTCAATGAACAAATCGTCCCCGGCGCTTATCACTACTCGTTCCCGCGTTTGGTAAACCCTATCCTGCCTGCGACAATTTCGGCGACGATCTATCCGATGGCCGAGGGGTTTGCGAAACGAAATAACGTCGAGCAAGGATTCAAGTTCACCAACGTCAACGGTAGCCAGTTCAACAAAGCCGGATTTGTGGAGTTGAGTTATATCCGGCCGAATACGATCCAATGGAATCCCCTACCCTCCGCAGTCGTGTTTCC